>CAZZVG010000493.1:0-5417 GCA_964657295.1 Iningainema sp.
TCCATTAGTTCAACTTCCGAAGAAGTTCAAAGGCTAGACTTTTGAAAGCCCTACCATGAGCGCATTCTACACCCTATTATCTGAGGGGGTCAAGTTTTCGTCGAAATTATTGCTAAGACTTCCCAATAATCACGCAATTGACAACCTTCAACTCCTTATCCAGTAAGTTATCTGAGGGGGTTAACGTAAGAATGAGGCTTTCAGGCATCGGCTGACCCCCTCAGATGCTTATCAATGGCAGCTTATAGATAAGATTAGATAATCAATTGCTGACTGAAAGAGTTGATAGTAATAGAAAGGTGGGCAGTGAGTGAGAGCGCGCATGAGGCGTTTTCTCGCTCCCTGGCGACTAGCGAACTCCAAGAGTGCCCCAGGCAAATCCTTAATACCTGGAAAATTTGCGTTTGCACTGCCCAACCTACGCCTAATTGCTAATTACTAAAGATTATAACTTCCAAATCATTGGTCGATACATCTCCACTTCACCAGTCAAACAAGCTACATACTCCCGAACCTGCAACTCCAAACATCGTCGGAAATTGACTTGATATCCTGTATGCAGATGGGTTACATCTGATTGTAACTTTTCTTCCCAATGTTTAAGAAACTTTTTGAGCGAATGTGGCTGAAGATACACCCCACCTTTTTCATCGGGTGAGGTAAACTCTTCCGGTGTAAAAATCTTAGAATTAATCAAATAAGCCACAAGCGAATCTACCAACTGTGCCCGAAACTCCTCCATCAAATCGCTGACTAAAGCTGGATGGTTGTCACGAGGTACGTGGAGATTCCCAAAGTGCGTGTGTAACCCGACAGCTTGGACAAAAGAGAAAACATTTTGACTCAATAATGTATATCCTAAACTCATGAGGCTGTTAATTGGATCAGTCGGCGGACGCCTTGTGCGCTTCTCAAATGCAAACACTCCTGTAAATAAAGAACCCAAGGCTTGAAAGTACAAAGTTGCTGCCTTTCCTTCATATCCCCGCAGCGCATCCATTGAGTCAGCTTGAGATAAATTGTCCCTTAAATCAGCAATTAAATCAATAGCAGAAGCTGCAAGTTTTGACGGACGGCGGCGGTTTAATTTCATCAGCAAAGCGCGGGAATTGTGTAACTTTGCAGATACAATATTCTCCGCTTGCTTCCTGGTAAACTCTGGATTCTGCGAACAGATCACTTGTTGCATTAAATATTCAACTTTCGCATCACCCTCAGTTTGCAACCTGCCAAAATATCTTCCTCTCTGCGATAGATACATGATGGGAATCCGCTGCCGTAATGCATGAGAAACTGCACCGTGTGATACATTACAACAACCAAATAAAACAATATTACTGACACGGCTTGCTGGAACCTTAATCCGTAATTCCCCTTGATAGTAGACTTGAAACTGTTGATTTTTTACGCTCAAATAAGCGCCTTGATCAGTCACATATAATGTAGACATAAACTCCTGCCAAAAATGAGAAATTGGTGCTTTGGGTAAAAGACTGGGCTTGCTGATATCACAAGCTTTTGGCGGACGAGATTCAAATTTGAGTTTGCGTTCCTTCGGGCGAAAAGAAGGATAACCTGACGCATTTGTTACCCATTCCCCTTCCTGTTGAACTTGTCGCGGCGGTGGTGCATAAACTTCACCCCCTGCAAACCGATAACCCAGGAAAGTAAACTCCTCATTAGGTGCATAAATTTGCGTCTTCTCCATTTGGAGATGTAAATAAAGTTCTCCCAACCAAACGGTAATTTTGTCTAAAATTCGGTTGGCTTCTAACAAACTGCTACAAGCGATCGCAAAATCATCACCATAACGCACCAAATTAATCCCGTGGCTGAGGCATTTTTTATCAAAATCAGTCAAATACAAATTTGCCAACGCCCCAGAAAGAACACCGCCTTGCAAAACTCCTTTACCTGGGTAAATTGGTTTTCCTGCAATGACAATCCCCGATTTAAGTTGTCCTTCAAGTAATTGCATGACAATTGGTTCAAGCTGCAATTCCTCCAACGCCGTCAATAACAACGCCCAACAAAGATTGTCGAAAAACTCCGCGATGTCAGCTTTAATAATCCACTTTGGTTGCAACTTGTAGTAGGAATATAAGTGTTGTACCGCTTGCTGAATGTTTCTTCCGGGGCGATAAGCGTAACTACAATCAAGAAATGTATCTTCTAACGGGAAATACAGTTCCTCAAGTAGCAAACGCTGTACAATTCTGTCACGCACGGTAGGAATGCCAATCAAACGCTTACCACCACTGCTTTTGGCTAAATAAAATCCTTTGGCAGGGCTAGCATGGTAAGATTCTTGTAGCAGGTGGTGTAGAATCAGATCTAACTCTGAGTTTACAGACGCAGCAAACAAGTCAAGGGTTATTCCATCCACACCAGCATTACGACTTCCCACGCGGACTTGTGCCCACGCTCCAAGTAGGTGTTCGATAGTAAACATGGTTATTTTTAATTACATAGAATACGGTTGAGGCAGGGAGTAAGTGTATTTCATCGATTTGGAAACTTGCATGTTTTTTGCCTCATCTATAACTATATCTTTATCCTCTCAGGCGAGTATATGAGTTCGGATATGAGTTCTTGACAGGTATATATGACTTCGTGTATGAGTTGAAGAGATGTACCATCCGAACTTTTTATGGCAGGGCGATCGCTTGTCGCTTCAGTTGCAGGTATTAAACGAGCGAAGCAGGCTTTGGCACGCCGACGCTTAACACAAAAGGCGTTGAGCCAAGAAATCGGATTGGCTTGGGCAACAGTTAATAATTTTTTTAACGGAAAACCTATTTACCGTACTAATTTTGAAGAAATTTGCAAATTCCTAGATATAGACTGGCAGGATATTGTTGCATCATTAGAAGGACTTTGGCTGCAACTCAAATCATTAGGTTCCCCCACTCAACAAATGGGATTAGTCTTAGTCACAGAAGCAACTCTTGATTGGGGTTGGCAAGCTGATAGTCGTTACGAAAAATCCGTACATATCGGTAACTTTGTTCGTTTTGAGATCGCTCTTGACACTCAAGGATATTTACTATTATTACAAAAAGGCACATCTGGGAAATTCTGGTGTTTTTGTCCGTCGTGTTTTGCTCCCCAGCCGCAATTAGATATAGGTAAAACAATTTTACCCCAAGAAGGTTCAAATATGTCCTCTTTGGAAATAGAAGGTGATCCCGGCACAGAACAAATTTTAGCAGTCATTACTCAAAAAGAGCCTAACTTAAGCTGGCTACCCCAAGGAAGTGATAACCCTTTAGAATTAACAGAAAATCATTTGACAGAATTATTAGAATTTGTAAATGAATTGGAGGATTGTAAAATTATGTATACAGAATACAAGGTAATAGTGTAAATCATATAGCGGATTTCAACTGAGTGAGTTACATTCGTAGCGGTGATCCTCGATTCGCTCTGACAATGTGCTTTATGTGGTGTACCATCACCAAACGAAACTCGCTACTCGTAGTTGGGCTTTAGCCCTGATATTTAAGGCGCTGAAGCCCAACTACAAGCTACTTATATAGCACAATCCTAAATTATTCGTGAGAAACAAGCAAGATACCCGACTTCTCAAAGAAGTCGGGTATCTGAATCTTAAAATTCTTGGCGGTTTATTAAAATGACAGAAAACATAGAAAATTTAAATCAACTTAATTCGCAAGTTGTAAAACTCGCTGGAGAAGATAAATTATTGGAAGCAGAAATTCTTGCCAAACAAGCCATAAATTTAGCGAAAGCTCTGCGGTTAACTGAGCATCCTGCATATTGTGATAGCTTGAATAACTTAGCAGAAATATATCGAAGACAAAGATATTTCGGGCGAGCAAAGGCTTTATATATTGAAGTATTAACTATCAGAAAAAAACTATTTCGCGATGATCATCCTGATGTCGCCCAATCTTTAAATAACCTCGCAGCATTTTACTATGCTATAGGAGGTTATTCAGAATCAGAAAATTTTTTCTTAGAAGCTTTAGAATTGAGTAAACGATTATTAGGTAATGAACATCCAGAAATCGCCACTAATTTAAATAATCTTGCAGAAATTTATCGAAAACAAGGACAATATTTAAAATCTGAGGAAATGCATTTAGAAGTTCTAGCAATGCGGAAACGCTTGTTTGGGAAAGAACATTCCGACATTATCCAAACCTTGAACAACTTAGCCGCCTTATACGAATGCCAAGGACGCTATTTAGAAGCTGAAAAAAATCAATTGGAAGCTTTAGTGATGAGGAAATCCTTATTTGGAGAAGAGCATCCATATGTGACTATCAGCATACACAATTTGGCAGCATTATACAACTCTCAGGGACGTTTCTCGGAAGCGGAACAAAATTATTTAGAAGTCTTAGCTAGATGGAGAAAAAGTCTAGAGAATGAACATCCCTATATTGCAACTACCTTAAGTAATCTCGCAACAAACTATAAAGAACAGGGACGCTACCTGGAAGCTGAACAAATGTATTTAGATGCTCTAGCAATGAGGAAACACTTATTTGGAGAGGAGCATCCAGATGTCGCATCTAGCTTGAATAATTTAGCAAAAATTTATCAAGAACAAGGACGTTATTTAGAAGCTGAGCAAAATTATCTTCAAGCCTATTCTCTGAGAAAACGCCTATTTTCTTCGGAACATCCTGATATTGCCTATAGTTTGAATGATATAGCAATAATTTATGCATATCAAGGACGCTACTTAGAAGCCGAAGAAAAGTATCTCGAAGCATTAGCTATATGGGAACGCTTGTTGGGTAAGGATCATCCCGATATTGCCAATCATTTAAATAATTTAGCAAAACTCTATCATCAACAAGGGCGTTACTCGGAAGCAGAGAAAAAGTATCTGCAAGCTTTAGAAAACAGGATAAATATACTAGGTGAAGAGCATCTAGATGTTGCAGATACCTTCAACGATCTTGGAAAAAATTATCATATGCAAGGGCGGTATTCAGAAGCTGAGCAAATGCACTTAAAAGCCTTAAACATGAGAAGACGTTTGTTAGGAGAACAGCATCCTCACGTTGCAGAGAGTCTGAATAACTTAGCAGTATTATACGATAGACTCTTTAAGTATTCTCAAGCTGAATCATTATTTTTAGAAGCTTTGAAAATTCTGAAAAATGTATTGGAAAGTGAACATCCAAAAATAGCAAGTACGATGAATAACTTAGCTGTTATATATAGATCTCAAGGACGCTATTGGGAAGCGGAACAAATGCATTTGGACGTTTTGAGAATTAGAAAATCTTTATTAGGGGAAGAACATCCAGATATCACTAGCAGCCTCAATAATCTCGCTGAATTATACTTTTCTATTGGACGTTTTCAGGAAGCAGAACAAAAGTATATAGAAACCCTGTCTATGAGAAAACGCTTACTGGGAGACGAACATCCGGATG
>CAZZVG010000494.1:0-5402 GCA_964657295.1 Iningainema sp.
CGCAGCGTTAGCGACGTTAGCGAAGCGTTAGCGACGAAGGAGCGTCAGCAGCGTCACCCGAAGGGCACACCAATGATCGTAACTGCCGTTGCGCTCAAGCGATCGCCGTAACGCACCATAATTGACGACATAAAGGCGATCTTCGCTATACATGCGATCGCCCATCCTAAAACTCTTGACAATTTTTAGAAAATTTAAACAAAATTTGACTAAAAAAACAAATAAGTAGGTAGGTAGGTAGGTAGGCGGGAAAATTTATAACTACGTCCGAAGCGAACGGAGCGAAGCGAGGCAATCGCAAGGGTTTCGAGCGTTTTACAGTTTGTTACATAGTTAGGTTTATTTATGCTTACCTACTTAGTTTAGAATTTAAGACTATTATAATGGGTCATTGTTAGAGTTGCCAAGCCTAGTCGCTCAATCGGTGACAAAGTAAGGATAATTTGCGTAGAAATTTCTTAAGCAGTAGTTGGCATAGTCAATTATCCTGTCCCTGATCCTAACCTGCACTTATAATTTTCAGCAAAAATTAAGAAAGCTAAAATATCTACTGCCAATTATTAAGCAGCAGTGCAACTTGAACGGGTGCGGCAGCACATCTCCCCTGCCTGGTATTGGCAACTTTACCTGTATAAATATTGCATTTTTTAGTCACACTCTCTCTTCTCTAAACCAAGATCAACAGGCGTTAGCTTGTACCTTAAAATTTGGTATGTTTTATCCGGCTTTGCTCTCTTAATCTCAATCTTTAAGTCAGCGTTGACTTTAAATTCACCATCTTTACAGATGATCGTTCCATCAGCAATCCAGGCAATTACTTGTCTCAAACCACGTTTTCAGCCCTGTTTGTAGGCATTCAAAATCTTTTCATCAATCGAATCTACTGCATTCTGAAAGTCTTCACTCGGATACTTAGTATTTGGTAAGTCTATGCCTAGAGACTCTGTTATTACAGCTTTTGCTTTTCGATAGGTTGCACTCGCGGCACTAGCTGATTCATCTTTATAACCAAACATATCATTACCTACTAGGGTCAATTAACTTGAAAAGTTTCAGCACAAACTCACAGCAAAGATGACAAAATTGCAATACCTTTATCATCGCCTGTAGTTCTTCGCCAGACATCTTTATTGCTTAAGAATTGATGTAGATCAAATTGTTTAAACTCCCCAGTTCGGATATTATCAAAGAATTTACTCAAAGCTCGTGAGATATCTAAACCATTGGTACTAACAAGCTTTTCCCCTGCTCCATCTGTAAAAGCAGCTACTGCTGTAACGTGCTGAACATCAAGAAAGCCATAGTAAATATCTTTATCTGCAAGATTCTCCGTCACAAAAGTAGTTTGGTTCGCAAAATCACCTTTACCTAAAGGTCCAATTAATTCTAGATTATTTTCTTTTTCAATTACTATAAAACCATCGCCAACTTTTAGCCAGAATAATTTATTTTTGCCAATTATTGCTATTAACAAAGTACATTTAAAGAAATCAACAGGCTCTTTTTTTTCCACTGACAACTCCTGAAGGATTTCAATGGTATACCTTATAAAGCGATAAGCATATATTTTCTCAATCTCTATGTCTTGTTGTCTATCTTGATCCAAAATTTTTTGGTTAATATCTTCTATAGATGCTGTAAATCGATTTAAGTATCTAACTACAGCACTTGATCCAAAATGAGACAACCGTGCGCTTCCTGCTCCATCTGCAACGAAAATAGCTGGTCTTGGTACTAATACAGCTAATGCTGAATCTTGGCAAGGGACAGGAGGATCTGCCCGTAAATGTGAACTTCCAACAACAGCACCAAAGACCCTTCGCCATCTCCAAGTTGTCAATGTCTCTTGAATATCTGTAAACTTCTCTGAGCCAGCTAACGCTAATGATTGGTCTTCCGAGTCTGACTGGGTAGTAGTTTTACATGTAAATTCCTCAGGTTCAGTCTCAGATGTTTCAAGAGCTTTTAGTTCTGTAGGTAAGGTAATTTGAGATGTATTGTTAGTTACTGGTAAAGCCTCTTGCGTAATGCTTGAAGTTTGAGATATCTCCGAAATAGCTTGCTCAGACTTAACGCATTCCTGTGTAATAGTTATCTCTTGTTGCTCGCTGACTCCTTTAGGAGATAAATGCTCAATGCTTGACTTAAGAGAATTTGTAGGTTCAGCTTCTGTTTTCCTAGCTAAGATAGAGACTTCATCCGACGCACTAACTGGTAAGGCTTCTTCAAAACCATTATTTGATACAGTACTGCTATCTCTAGTAGCTGTAGATATTCGTAAGGTTCCTTGCTTTAAAGAGTCTGCTTGAGACTGTGTTTTTTTTGCAGATTTTTCGGAACTATTTTTATCATAATAAGGGCTTTGATTACTTTTTTTAGATCTAACATATTCTATGCAATCATCAGGAATATCCTCCTTACCATTTCTTTTTTGAAGCTCTATCAATTCTTTTATAACTATTGAGTAGTTGGAAATACCATCCACTATTTCCCTAACTACAGATGGAGCAATTGAAGGATATTTATTTATAATATCCTCATATTCCGACTCTTTAAGCCAAACCTTCTTATCTGTCCCCATTAACTCATCTCCATCAACTAAATGGTAACCGTTCACAGGATTCCCAAACGCTACCGCAAAAAATAGGTACATAGTCTAAGCTTTCTATTTGCTGCCCCATCCCCTCTACCAGTTTCTGGACACTGAAAGAGCGTTTTTTCCCAATCAACACTGCTGATCTGCTCGAGGTAGGATGGCCGCTTTTCTTCCATAAATTTTACATTACCAGATTTTGGTCTCTCTAACTGACGATCGCCTGACCACCCCCTGAACGGTTACACTAAATGCTCCTCATCAATATTAGGAACACTCTTAAAAACTAACCTGTTCAAGCAACGCTTTAGATTCTGAAATAATCTGTTCATAAATTTAAATTTCATAATTAAAAGCTTTCCCAACCATCAGTCGATTGTGTTGCTTGAAAACTTACTCCGGGAGTAGATTTTGTAATTACTTCTCCTACACTTTGAGAGAGCCACTTAAAAAAATATTGAAACTTTAGACCTGTAAGTTTTTTGGGTGGGTTGTCAGATGGACAAAACTCAGAGAGTTTACTAATATTGCAAGAATCGCCAATACCAACTGTAATTACTAGCATTTTATTCGTCTCAGCCAACTGACGTAGCTTAGTTGCAGCAGCTTTATAATTATCAATCGGTTCACCATCGGTCATTAATACTAACCAAGGCTGATAATAAGAAACGCCAGAACTTTTATATTCCTGTTTGCGTTTTTCCAGAACCTGGATTGCTTCATTTACTGCCTCGCCCATAGGCGTATTTCCAGTAGCGGAAAGTCTAGGTGCTTCTACGTGCTGAACAGATTGCATTGGAATAATTTCTTGTGCTGTTCCACCAAAAGTAATGATACCTACGTCTACAGCATAAGATGCGAAATCGTCTTGGAGAACAGCTTCAATAAACTGATGAACTCCCTGGTTTAACTCGTTGATTGATTCTCCACGCATACTAGCACTAACATCCAGCACTAGCATACATGGGCAGCGTGGGGTTGGATTGTCAATTAGATCATCATAGAAATTTGCAGGCATTGAACTCTCTCCAGTGTTTAATATTACTATTCATCATCTTGACTCTGTTTTGGTTCTTTGGGCTTCATTTCTTTGGCATTGTATCCCTTTTCCATTGCATGAAAGTATTTTTCCAAGGCATCTTTCCAGTCTGCAATAGATGCACGTTGAGATGGTTGCTTAACACCATCCTTTAGTGTTTGAATAAATAGCGCCTTTACGTTGTATGTCAAATGACTCCAAATGTTGTACCAATCTCCTTTTGGAATCGCTCCTTCGTCTCCAGGTCTTACACCTCCTCGACCATAGGGAAAACTACCATTTCTTAAATTTTCAACGGGATTTCCACCACCAATATTGTCATAAGGATGGCGTCCAAGCATTAAACACTGAAACATAAGAATTGCTAGCGAAAAAATATCGCTTTCAATGGTCCTCTTAACCTGTCGGAAATCTTTTCCATGATGTTCTACTGGAGTCATTTCAGGTCTACAGACAGGACAGTGATAAATCTTATTATCTTTTTTTATTTGATAACTATCTGCATCGATTAAATAAGGAGCGAATGTATTCGGATCACAAATGATATTTTCTAAATTTATATCACCAATATATACCTGTTTTTTATGTAAATCATCTACGACATCTAATAGACTTAATAGCATTCTTACTATATTGATTCGGTCTAGATTTGGAAAGTATTTTTGATACAGCATTGGATGTGCAAGTTTTGTCAACGGTGCGCCTTCAACCCTTTTCATTGCATATCCAACCGATTGAGCATTTTTATCAAAAACTAAAATTCTTGGCCAGGCAATATTAGAGTGATCGGCTAATTCCTTCATACTTATTTGTACTTCTATTTTTTCTCGGAATTCAGATCCTCTCTCTTTTAACTTATCTAGATGAAATATCTTGACAACTTTATTTGGCTCTGAACTAACTAAATAAACATTTCCTTGACCTCCTCCACCAACTTGTTCTCCCAACTGGCGGACCTGACCTTTCCCATCATAGACATCCATAAATTAGCTCCTATAACCAAAAGAGCAAGTATTCCCCAACCATGAAAAACAACAGCTATGGACAAACGGGTAACCTGACACCGGAACAGTTTGACGAATTGCTGCAACACTCTTCTCCTAAGTATTGGTTGTTGTGGGGTATCTGCTATTACATATCTTTCCCAATTTTTGAGGCTTTGTAACTAATTAGGTCAAATATTAGTAGTAATCCATAAGTAAAGGGGTGAAATGGCTAAAACGACGCTTTGAGTACATGCAGCTGCACCGACCACAGCACTAGCAGCAGCGCCCTTTGTGCTTGGGTTGATTATAATCTCGGTAATCGAACCATCGGGAAGTCTTTTGTGCTTGACAATTACGGCATTCACGGAATAATCATCATAATAGGAAAAATCAGTATTTTGTGGGATAGCATAAGCAACGGCAGTATTTAACAGAAAAACTACAGATAGAAAAAACGCAACAATTAATTTGGACAGACTTTGCATGAGTGCTTTAAACCTCAGTTACAGGAGATAGCCCAGAACCAGAAACGGCGACCTGATCCTATTACCAGTATTCCCGGACGGCAAATAGATCTAACAAAATAGGGTTTCAACTGAAGTTTCTAGGGCTGACGATAGCGAACTGACACGGAACAGCGGTGTTGGTTTTCTTAGTTTTATGAATATGAAGCGGATATGTCAGTTTTAGGACGACTGGTGGGATGATTGTAATTAGTGCGAAAATAGGATCAGAACATATGTACTATTTTGCTAATACAAAAACTGTATGCGAGACGCCCTTG
>CAZZVG010000495.1:0-5401 GCA_964657295.1 Iningainema sp.
CGTGGATCGGCTGATTCTGATCGATAACGATGCCTTACTTAAACTTGCGCGTTACGGCCTGCTTGATGAAACCGTAGTTCTATTCGGTTGCGTTCCCACCAATGTGCGCGTACTTGCGACCGCGAAATATTCGCTCTTTCCTGCTAAGAATCGGTTGCGTTTCTGTAAAGATGAGGAGAGTGCAGCTAGGCTGGAAGGATTCCTCAGAACCTCTAAGCCCCTGGACGCTGGATTGGCAGACCCGGATCTATTGGATGCGCTGAACGCTGTTCAGAATATCGACGCCGGAGAAGCCCTGCTGTTCGCAGTGGGCGCTACCGACGGCGACACACTCGTAATCACGGGTGACAAGCGCTCTCTGACAGCGCTTTGCACTAATGACTCTGTTGCTCACGCCTCCAATGCGCTGGCAGGTCGCGTGGTGTCGATGGAAGTACTGTTCTTACATTTAGTTGAACATCAATTTGCCCACGTCCAAGAGTGCGTGAGATCCAAACCGGATGTCGATAAGGCGCTAAGCATTGCGTTTGGGGTAACTGCTCCCGCCGCTCTCGAATCAGTGCGAGAGGCGCTCGCTTCGTACACCAATCACTTGCGTGCAGTGACTGGAGCTTTGCTATATGCACCATCCGGTTAATTCTTGAGGAAAACTGCATACGGTGTCTTCACGCGGGCGACAAGTCCGATGCGCTTTAGGACCTGTTCATCCTGTGCGACTGGCAGATCCCGAGGCGTGTAAAGAAAGCATCCTTTGTCTGCCTGTCCAACCAAATATTTGTCGGCCTTGCGCCCACGGCTAGGACCGACCCCAACCTGTAGTTCGCCCAGATCCAAGTCAAATTCCTCTACCCGAAGCTCGTCCAGAACCAAAGCGTAGCGTGACCCACGGACTTCTATGCCCTTGGGAATCGGCTGCCAATCAACACCATCGTCCGAGTACTGTTTAGCAATATCTGGCGGAGCGGCGTGCTTAGAATTCATTTTCTGCATGACGATGAGAATTTGGTTGCCACTTTTTTCCACCTCTTTCGCAAACGGTTGAACCATAGTCAGCGGATGGCAAGTACTACCGCCATAGCCCCAGAAAATCGAACCTGCCTCTTCAAATTCGCGTTGTTTCCGCTTGACGATGTCTTCGATGTTCTCTTGCGCGTGCAGGCCAACTTTCATGAAAATAAGACCTGCTTTCTTCATCGTTTTATCCATTGTACACCTCAAGCTTTTCAAGTGTGTAGAGTTGGTCTGATTCTCTGTCTGTGTTCAGTGTTGGGCGCGATCGCACGTATCGAAAGCGCAACGGGGAACTCTTGCCATAAAAATTCTCAAGTCGTGCCGACTCAAGAGGTTCCGATGTTGTCTGCATACAACCAGGGTCGATCCGACGGAATAGGCACGAACATGAACGCAGATCAGGTGCGTCGTCGAGATGATAAAGGTGCAACTGTGGCAGCAGCTCGGATACCACGTATCCAAGTTCAAGTGCGCGGCGTTGTGTGTCGCGTAATACTTCCTGGGTCCACAGTAGGTCAGGGTCATCTGCTATAACGACGATACCTAGGCTCTTCTCCTTGGTTGCTTGACTACCGCGCTCGAAAAAAGCTATAACACTTTCTCCATCGTTACTTGCTCCCCAAGGCGGATTGATGTGAAACCCATCGTAGCCACCAAAATGTTCCTGGGGCAGTGCTTCTGCCACGTTATAAAGGTGTGCTGAAATCTCAATCTTGGGTTGAACCTTCTCACCGAATCGCCGCACGGAATTGACGATCCGCTCATCAAAATCAAGCACAGTGATCGACTTTGGCCCATAATTGATGACGTTTTGGGCTTTCAAATGAGCGGCGGACAGTGCAATTCCATCACCGTCCCCGACAAATACGACATCCTTGTTGTTAAAAACACGAGCTACGTACTCTGCTTGGATTACCATATCGGCTACCTTCATGTATATCTGGTCGAACTCGCGAATAGGGGCTGGTCGGTTCTGGACAACGTCTGAAATTGCATTGATCGCTTTTCGCAGGTCAAATTCCATGCAAGCTCCCAAAGAGTGCTCTTGTAAAAAGCAGATTACCATTCTATATTAAATGCATTCTAACTAGACTTTTATCAGCAAATATACTTACATAGACGGTAAAGCTTATCATCGCAATGGTGTCGATTAACACGCTTGTTGGGATCTTTCCCGTTTTTGGTGATCTCAGTTACGGCAGTTGTTGCTCTAAACTTTCTTAGTCTGTTGTAAGCGATCGTGGAGTAGTAATTGTCAGTAGATCGAAAACTTTTGTAAATTAACGAAAGAATCAGGGTTTCAGCAAACGTTTTGAGGCTGACGATCGCAATCGCTTACACTGCACTCTTAACCCACCTACAACACCCGTTCCTTGAAAAGTAGATTTCGAGAGAATTCCGGCAGATTGTGTTCCCAAACTAAAATGAATGCCAGGTAGGAGAGCGATTTTTTTTGGGGGATCTGGGCAATGCGCTTGGCGACAACTAAAGATTCAACAAGATTTCAAAGGTTAACCATCCCACAGTCCTTGAAACCGCCCAGATGCTTCAGTGTAACGTACCGTATGCTGGATATTAAACCCAAAGGACGCGAGTTTTACTTGAGAGGCGCAATCACTAAATACTGTTCCACCTGGTTGGGTAATTCCATATTGCTTGCCGTGAATGATGAAATGATGCAGATGGATGACAATTATAAAGTTATAAGGTCTAAAATAAGAATTATTTAAAATTGATACATACATATACTTATATCAGTTGATGTAAGGGAAAACAGATATAAGAAAATACGAAATTTGGTAGCAGACTGAAGGGAGGAAATTGATACAAAATAGCAGAAACATAACGTAGATAGAATTCTGCATATGAAATACGACATTCCCGAGTACAACAACGACTCTTATTTGGGCTATGAAGAGATGGAAGGATATCCACTTGTTGGAGCGAGAAAACGGAGCATACAAGAAAAAAGTTCAATTGCACTGTTGATGGTAGCAGCAACAGGACTAATGATTGTGGATATTTCCATACACCACCTAATCATGTCCTCCCTAATGTTCCTTACCGCCATCATTTTAGCAATCCCTAAAGAAGCTAATAAGCTGCTAACAAACTTTGAGAAATTGCAGCGAAGAATGGGGATTAACTTATATGGAGTTCTGTTTGCGATTGTGGCAGTAATTTTTATGTTAGACTTCGCCACAGCCCCTGCTTCTGCACAATTTTTAAATAATGCAGAAACATGGATGACAGGTGCTTTTACAGGCATTTCGGCAGAGGCTATCAAATTAGTTTTCAACGTTTTAAGGGGGTTATTCCTAGTCTATCTGGGTATTTCTCTAGTGAGGATTGTGAATTCTGCCAGAAACGATGAAGACTGGCAAAACTTAGCCAGGACTCCATTAATTATCGCGGTCACAGTAGTAATTGGGGACATTCTTGCAGGATTAGTTACTGGCGGAAAATAATCACGCCTTCCGCCCGCAAGTAAGTTCCAGCAGAGTTTCGGGCTGGAACTACCCCCAACATCCGAATAGATATGTCGAAGCATAGTAGAGAATTTAGAACAGTTAACCGAGTTTTGGGAGAACAGCCTAGAATAGGTCCGTTTCCCGCAGATCAAGTATTTCCTTGGACAGCAATTGCAATGGCTGTATACTTCATCTGCAAGGTAATGTTGCTTGCATCGTGGTTGGTAACTGGGTTAATAATTGCTTGGGGGTGGGCGACTTGGTGGACTTTAACTAGCAACAAAACCTGGCTATCAAAGTTTGTAGGAGTTCCCAGAGTCGCCAGAGGCTACAAAAGCTTCTACTCCCTCGTTCAACAGCCAGAAATTCCAACATCAAATTCTAGAAAAAGAGTGAGACGCCGAAGATAACTATTCGTCTAGTACATTTAAAAATGGTTCGTCACATCAAAGTTGAGGATTTTCCCATGCTGCTTTAAGGGAAAATCACCATTAGACAAGGTTGGAACCAAAACTATCTCCACCAAAGAAATTGCAGTAGCCAAGCGCCTTACTCCTTTTGAGGACTTAACTCATATAGCAGCGATCGCGCTGCTTTCAATTGGGGGAAGAAAGGATATTGGAGCGATTGTCCTTAAGAAAAATGATGGGATCCAAATTAAATTTTGCTTTGACTGCCAAGGCATTCACCCCTCTTTGCCAGAAGAACAAATTGCGCCAATTTTTGAGGGGATAGAAGCAGGACTCAAAGAAATCCCCCACGGAGAAACACTTACCATTCATCTCGGTTCCTTCACCGAAGATTTTGACCGCCAGCAAGAATTAAAAGTGATAGAGTCTGGATGCACCAGGGATTCCCTGATGCTACTAATTAGGTCAGAAAGGCTGAGGATCAAGGAACTGACCAAAAACGGTACTCGCAAAAACAAGTTTCTCAGAATCTACTGCACCTACACGGTGTCAGGGAGCGAGGATGGAAAAACTGCAGATACTGTAGAAAAATTCATTCTGCACTTAAAAGACGGTTGGGACAAATTCACCGGTCAAATCCACCAAGTTAGATACCAAAGAGCTGAGTCGATCCTCAAAAACTCCTTTACCTCTGGATTTCAACTTTGGGAACAAACCCTCACCAACAAAATGGGGTTGAGTCTTAGGGCTTTGAGTGCTAACCAGATATGGGCGGTCTTGTGGAAACAGTTTAATACCAGCACTCCCCCTACCATACCCCACTTACTAATTTTGGATCAAGATGGGGTGAGGGAGGAGCAAAACAGCGATTATCACATCCGCCATCTTATTCTGGAAAGGGAAGAGTCCGTCCCCTTCTTAGACAGAGCTTGGGTTTATCTACAAAATCATTACATAGGAGCGCTGACCTTTACAGAAAAGCCTGCGGGCTGGGTGGACGAATATGCTCAGTTGCGGTATCTGTGGGAGCTAATTGCTAGAGACAAAGTTTCCGACACTGAGATTATCTGCCAACTGAGTAGGGCGAATGAAGCTTTGGCGAAAACAGCGCTACAGCGAATTACCAAACAATCCATCGTCTCTTCCGCCATGTCGGCAGAAAAGAACAGTGTGGATGTGAAGGCTAACCTTAACATGGAGGAAGCGATCGCCGCCCAGGAAACCATATATAAAGGTGCTGTGCCAATCCACACCGCCGTTGTCTTCCTTGTCCACCGCCCAGATCGAGCAAAGCTAGACGAAGCTTGCCGCTATATCTCCAGTTGCTTTCTCCGCCCCGCTGTTGTTGTCAGGGAGATGGAGTATGTATGGAAGATTTGGCTACAAACTCTACCAATTGTGTGGGAGAACTTGCTCACCAAACCTTTCAATAGACGATTGCCCTACTTCAGTGGGGAAGTGCCAGGACTAATGCCTATCATCAAAACAGCAACTGGGGACAAGTCCGGG
>CAZZVG010000496.1:0-5401 GCA_964657295.1 Iningainema sp.
TTAGCGTTAGCGAGTCTTCTCCCAAGGGGAGACGCTGCGCGAACGAGCGTCAGCGACGTTCGCGTAGCGTCTCGCAGAGAAGGAGCGTCACCCGAAGGGCGTTGGTTTCCCTCCCTTGCAAACTTCGGGGTTTCCCACGCCCAGGCGACTGCCGTCGCAAAGGGAGGGTATCGAAAAATGTAAATTCATACCGATTTTCAGCAACGCCACCATTCCTATTACCTCATCTCCCCATCTTCCCATTTGCCGCTTTGCCCATCTTGTGTGAGAGTGGAAACAACGTCTGGGAAAGGACGTTTAGCTATGTAAAGCCACGCTAACCCAGCCAATCCTAAGGCGATTCCGACTAAACTGACTATTTGTGCTATTCGTAGTGGTCCCAGCATTAAGCTATCAGTGCGAAGACCTTCGATCCATAAGCGTCCCAAGCTATAGGCTGCTAAATAAACCATAGATAGGGTACCTAACTTCAGGCGTGTTCCTTGCAAACCTCGAAAAAACAATGCAATTAGTAAGGCGAATACCATGAAATCCCACAGAGATTCGTAGAGGAAGGTGGGATGGAAGTAATCATAATTCGTGTACTGTGGGGGACGCGGGAACCTTCTTTCACCGTTATTAAAATTAATGACCGGGGGAATATACAGCTTCCAAGGTAAATTGGTAGGTCTACCGAAAGCTTCAGAGTTGAAGAAATTGCCCCAACGTCCGATTGCCTGCCCTAAAATTAGTGAAGGACTCACCAAATCTGCCAATTGCCAGAAAGAAACCCGCTTAAGTTTGGCAAAGATTAACGCAGCAGCAATCCCACCAATAATTGCTCCATGAATCGCAATACCTCCTTTCCATATAGCGATGATGTTCTCTGGGTGCTGGGCATATTCCGACCATTGAAACAAAACGTAATAAAGTCGTGCTGCGGGAATTGCCCCAATCACCAGCCAAATTGACAAATCACTGAGTAAGTCCGGATTAACGTTACGGCGCTTTGCCAAGTACTGGGAAAGAGTGACACCAACCAAAACTGCTGTAGCAATTAACAAGCCATACCAACGGATAGTTATAGGACCAATTCTTACCAAAATCGGTCCTGGAGAAGTAAATTGAACTGCCAAGGGCAAGGCGGAAAGATCCAGTGCCATGCAAAAGTACCTAGAAGACTGTAATATTCAAACATTGCAGTGACGAATATGCCACCGCTTTGATTTTAATCTGGACTTATACATCTTATGTCAGTCGGTGCGTCGGGGCGGGTTTAATTCAGATCACTGGTGCGTAAATGCGCTCGTCAAGTTAAACCCGCCCGTACAATAGGCGCGGAATTATTATTCTTTTGCCTTCCCCCCTTCCCTATGGTTCGATATAATCACTTAAACAACTTTGAAACATTTTCAGATTGTGATTGCTATTTATCCAGGTAGCTTTGACCCTGTCACTTTGGGACACCTCGACATCATCGAACGCGGTAGTCGGTTGTTTGATCAGATAATTGTTGCTGTACTGCGAAACCCTAACAAGATCCCCCTGTTTACGGTGCAACAACGGCTAGAACAAATTCGTCAAGCAACGCAACATCTACGTAATGTAGAAGTAGACAGCTTCGACGGTCTGACTGTCAACTACACCCAAATGCGGGGAGCGCAAGTCCTACTGCGGGGTCTTCGCGCTGTTTCAGACTTTGAAGTAGAACTTCAGATGGCTCATACTAATAAAACTCTTTCTACCGAAATAGAAACCGTTTTCCTAGCAACATCAAATGAATATAGTTTTTTAAGTAGTAGTGTGGTAAAAGAAGTTGCCAGGTTTGGTGGCTCTGTTGATCATCTTGTTCCCCCGCACGTTGCTTTAGATATTTACAAATGCTACGCCCAAAATCATCCAGTATCGAACCCCATGAAAACGGAAGCAATCCCACCCCTGAAGAGTTCGCCGATGGAACCTCCTCTGGAGAAGCTACGGGAACGGGAAGCTTAGATATTCAAGCTGAACTCAATCGTTTAGAAGAAATTATTCTTAATAGTCTTCGCATTCCGCTAACGAGACGGACATTAGTGGATGAAGAAAAGCTGCTGGATCAGCTCGATTACGTCCGGCTTTGTTTGCCAACGGCTTTTCAGGAAGCAGCAACAATCAATGAGCAAAAGGAAGAAATTCTCCTACAAGCGGAAGAGTACGGACGGCAAATTGTTGACGCAGCACAAGAGAAAAGAGCGCAAATTTTGGATGAAAGCGACATCCTTCGACAAGCAGAACGAGAAGCTGAACAAATGCGGCGACAGGTGCAACAAGAGTGTGAAGCAATCATGCTTGAAACCTTAGAGGAAATCGACCGTCAGCGGCGTCAATGTCAACAAGAGTTGGATCAAATGCAGGCAAATGCGATCACTGAAGCTGAAGCTATTGAACAGGGCGCTGATGAATATGCTGATAGCGTCCTCGAAAATATTGAACAACAGTTAGACGATATGTTACGAATTATTCAGAACGGACGAAAACAACTGCATTTAGATTCCTCTCCACAGAATAACTCGACTCCTCCAAAGAAGAAATAGAGGATCTGGAGTTAAGAAGTGTTTTTTGGCTGGCGATCGCCACTCTATAATTTCTCTATATAGCAATCTTAAATTATTCCTGAACAATTATATATTTTGTCATCTGGGCAATACCCGTTAAATTTAGTTGAACCCTAGTACTGTTAGGCCTTGCCCACTCTATACTTTGTTGGTAGCTGAATTAAAGGAAATGGTCCGTTCAGGGCATCGGTTTAGGCGAGTGTGTTTTGGTTGTTTGCCTGATAATTGGCGACAGAAACTCTCCAACAATCAAAAGTAACACACATCAGTATTGTGGTTAACGAAATTATACCTCTAGTCGATTTCGGTGATAGCATAAACAGATTTTAGCAAGCGACGTTTCTTGTACGAAAAAATGCGTCTTGCCGCGAGATTGATTGATAAGTAGCGAATTTTCAAAGTTATACAGTCCCAGATTTTGCGGTGCCATAAGCTGCTCCAAGTGCTGAAAATACCATTGCTGAGGCTGAACCCATTACGCCAAAAAAGGGAGCGTATACTGGCGTTAAAGAATCTTCACTTACACTTGCCTCTATTGTGACTCCGCCTGTCACTTCCATTAATTCCTCATCTGAAAGTTCTTCAACTTGGTTTTGGGTTTGTAAATTATCAAGCGCTAATAAAGTCCTTGCAACCCGCTTATTAGGAATATCCTGTATTTTTATGTTTAGCATCGTTCAAGCCAAGGTCTTGAGAAAGTCACAGAGGAAACGATTATCCAAGCAGTCGCTAGTCCTCCTGATGAGTGGGGAATTACAATGGAAGAACGGGTCGCAATGGTAGAGTACTTGATGAAACGTCAGCAAGAATTGCTAAATGCCCTTTAGGCAAAGAAGTTTGACGGGAGGTAAGGCTATGGTAAGTAGGTACAGCATTATTCAATATGTTCCAGATCCGATAGCAGATGAGCGGATTAATATCGGTGTAGTTGTTTTTAATGAAGATGCTGTCCAAACCCGCTTCCTGACAAATTGGGAAAGAGTTCGCCTTTTTGGGATGGAAGATATTTACTTTTTAAAAGATTTTGCTCATCGCTTACACAAAGCTGCTCTCGACGATCTTATCTTTCCAGGAGACGAACATAGTAAAATTCCTAACCATGAACGGCTAAGGGCGATCGCACAAGGATGGATGAATAGTATTCAGTTCACAGAGCCTCGTGCTTCACTCGATACTTTGGATAGTTTACTAGAAGATAGTGTAAACACTTATTTACGCGAGCCTCTGGTTGAATTGAAGCCTAAGACGCGGGATCGCCAAGCTGCTGCAACAGTGGTTAAGTCTAAAACTCGTGAAGCGTTGAAAAAAAAATTTGGCGACAAAGCGAAAGACTTACTCAAGAGTGATTTTGAGATTTCTGGCAGCAGCACAAAAAATAAGTTTGATGTTGTTGTTGCTAATGGTAAACCTTACTTTGCAGCGCATGGAATTTCATTTGAAGTTGTTGTACCTGATTCTGTAAAAGAATCTGTTCTATGGCGAATATCAGATGTAAAGAAGCTTCAACCTAATTTGGCGATGCCTACGGCGGGCTACGCCTACGCAATCGTTGTCTTGCCACCAAAAGAAGAAAGTGACAATTATCAGCAACATCAGAATGCTTATCAGCAAACTACTGCAACTTATAAAAAACTAGGTGCAGATGTTTTTGATGAGAATGAAATAGAGCCTTGGGTTTCTCAAAAACTTGAATATGTCACTGTTTAGTGACGCATCTTTGGAGGATCTAATGTTTTATTGGGAATCAACCAGTTCTTTCTTCGCCTCTATCATCTACCTGGGAATGTATGTAAGGTATAAATAAAGACCGTTCCTCTGGGCGCAATCGCCTTGGGCGCATTGTTTGCCTATCCACAAATAATCCTTTTTGCCATCCCTCTGCTGCTAGTATTCTCTGTTCGTTATAGAAACAAAATTGCATAATAGCAGAGGCATTCTTCAGCTGCGAGATCCACATTTCTACCTGCACACGTTCGCCCAAATAGAGCGGTGAATTGTAGGTGATGTTGGTTTGAACCAAAACCGGAACGAACCCTTGCTGAAAGATTTTCTGTGTTGGCATTCCCACAGCTTCTAGCAGTTTTGTCCGTCCAATTTCCATCCACTGAATATAGACGGTGTTGTTCACATGGCCAATAAAATCAATGTGGAAAGAATAAACTTCTAGCTCAAAAGAAATTTTTTGCATCTTCAGTCCTCAAAGTCACCACTCAGTGACAAAGTATCATAGTCACCAGTTGGTGACAAGTGGATGAGAACGATTCATGGCGCGAGACAAAGAAGAAACGAAGGCACGAATTTTGGCAGCCGTTGGTAAACTCTTGGCAGAATCAGGCTTTAAGCAACTCGGGGTGAATGCGATCGCCCGTGAAGCTGGGGTTGATAAAGTTTTGATTTATCGATATTTTGAGAATCTACCCTCATTGCTACAAACCTTTGGCAAGGAAGGGAACTACTGGATTACAGTTGAAGAATTAATTGGAGATCAAACAGTCGTTGATGCTGAATCGCTGGCTGATTGGATGGTTTTATTCTTAACGCGCTTCCTGTATGATTTACAAACACGACCCATTACGCAAGAGATTATGCGTTGGGAGTTACTGGAAGGCAATGAGTTAACGCATGAGTTGGCGACAGTGCGCGATCATGTGGCGATTGAGAGTTTGGAATTTCTCAAGCACAAGTGTTCCTTCCCGCTAAATCAAGATATCCCTGCCATCAGTGCTGTTTTGATTGCGGGAATTGTTTATCTGGTTATGCGAACCAAAGTCAGCGATACATTCTTAGGAATCGATTTCAGTTCACCAACCGGATGGCAACGAATTGAA
>CAZZVG010000497.1:0-5400 GCA_964657295.1 Iningainema sp.
TTGTAGTTGCGCTTTAGCGCTCTGTTGAGTGTTAAGAGCGCTGAAGCGCAACTACAAGCCTTATTATAAGTGTTCAACAGAACATGATATAACCCTCTTTAATTCAGGAAAAAATTCCAAAGCGGCACAAGACACAAACATTGGATCTTCATGAGATTGAGTAACGACTTTTTTGAGAGTCCATTGGAAATCTTCGTTCATATTCTTAGCGATATTTTGTGCATGATCGAAAAAGTATTCGCCATGAATAAAATGCTCATTAGAGCTTTGTTCTGACGAATTATCAGAAACTTGTTCTTGAACACCGCAGCCAAAGCTATCTGAAGGATGTGTGTTGTCCACTGTGCCGACGATTATTGTCATCGGTATCCTAAATGTTGTTCTTAAGTCTAAAGGTGGTAGTTGCTCTCCGGTTTTTTTCTTAAGACCACAAGGATATTCGGTATGATAACTAGGTATTGTGTACGAATCGGCTTCTGCTGCAACAGCTTTTTTAATACGTGAATGGGGCAGAAAGATCAACATTCGGTGTACAAACTGTGCCCCAGCAGAATGTCCATAGAGATAGTAATTAACTGCCTTAACTTTAGTACTTCGTTTGACAAAATCAAAAATATTTTCAATTTCAGTAAACGCCCACTGATTTTGAGGATTTATCGTATTAAGATCTTCTGTAAACATGTTGCCCAGATTATACCCTGCTGCTCCTGGAAAGTGCTTTTGATCAAACTTTGGGGCAAGCAAAATAAAATTTTTGTTGTCGGCGTAGATATTTTGCCATTCATTTCGATAATCTTGGGCATTTCGTTCTTTGCCATGTAATGCAAATACGACTTTGGTATAAGGATCTAATTGATTGGGTTCATTAGGTAAGTAATAGTAGACAGGAATCGAGAAATTAAGAGCTTTAATCTTGTAATCAAAGCACCCTTCTCCCTTTTTGAAAATTGTATTACAATTATCTGAATTGATAGATGTAGACAGACTTACATTGACGTGAGTAGCAAAATTAAAAAAGAGAAAAACGAGCACAGTAAAAGTAAACAACCGTTTCATCATACAAAACCTCTTTAACGCGAGTCTTGTGTGTTAAAAATAGCATAATTTTTAACAGTAGACACTCAACGCTCAACAGTCATCACGCGATGTTCATCAAGGAAAGCCCCGATTGCTGTAAATTTCGACAAAAGTCTAATTAACGTTCCGCACCTTTTACCTTTAATCTAGAAGCAAATAGATAATCTACTTGTTCCATGCTTATCTCCCTTCTTCAAACCCTTGCAGAAATTCTAGCCGGGGGAACCTCCCTCACCAGTATGGAGCAAATTGACTTTAGTCTTCCCGGCAGTAGAAGGGACGGAAATATAGGTCCGCTTCTAAATTTGTATCTGTATGACATTCGTCAGTCTAAGCAGTTACAACAAGCTGGTAGACAGAGGGAGCGAAATTTTTCAGAAGGAGGGTTGCAAACTGCTCGTGTAAGTTCGCCACTCACTTGGCTTGATGTATCTCTGATGTTAACCGCTTGGGATCGCACAGCTTTGGGAGAGTACCACCTTTTGAACGAAGCGTTAAGCTTGTTGCTACGCCATCGCTCCTTGCGAGAAGAGTTTTTAGTTCCCGAACTACGCCATTATGGAAATTTGCCCATGACGGTTGCTGTAAACCCATCTGTTGAGATGGGATCTCTATGGAGTTCTCTTAGTGTCCCTTTGCGTCCAGCCGTATACATAACAGTAACGGCACCATTAGAATCTGAAATTACCTCATTGCCTCTAATTTGGGAGCGAGTTATGAGTCTTTACAACGAAAGGCGAAAAAACAACAACGGTGAGGCGATCGCGATTCAACGGGTATCAGTCGCAGGTATTGTCAAAAGCGTAGTGACAAGCCAACCGCTTGCCGAAACAAAAGTAGCAGTAATGGGAACTGAAAAGTCAGCGACAAGTAACCAAGAGGGACTGTTCTTTTTTGACAATCTCCGCTTGGGAAACTATGTCTTAACACTGAACTGTTTCGGTTATTTACCCCAAAACTGCAACGTATTGGTGGATGGCAACACTTACACTTTCAAAGAAGTATTACTTTCGCCTGAGAACTAATATCGTGTTCGCTTAAATACTTATCATATCTTTATGTTTGGTTAATTGTTGATGGTTAATAGTTGATTGCAATTAACCATTAACCATCAACAATTAACTTTCAACGTAATTGTCCTAATTCTGAGAAAATTACATGGCTAGACTTGATTACTTTGCGCCTGGAGTCTACGTTGAAGAGATTAATCGGGGTAACCGACCGATTGAGGGTATCAGTACGGCAATTGGCGGGTTTGTTGGTTTTACAGAGGATGTGCGTGGTGGGGCTGAAACATTTAAGCCCATGTTGGTAACCAATTGGACACAGTATCTAAAATACTTTGCCCGTCCGCAATCCGATGGCTTCACAGACTTCAACGCCTATTTACCCCATACTGTTAATGGCTTCTTTCTGAATGGTGGTGGTCGCTGCTGGATCGTCAGTATTGGCACTCAATTACCTGCAGCCGCCAAACCTGCGACACCAGAACCTGCCACCTTACGATTGAACAGTCGTGGGAATCGTAGATCCCTCACCCTCACCCTCCGTCCCGAACAGGCAGCTGGTGGAGCGCTCAATATCTTGATTAGTGACAGTTCGCCTCGTCCCCAACCTGAAGGTACGGAAGGAGAACCCCCTCCAAATACAGGTGAGTATTTCACATTGCAGATTCTTCGGAATGAGGAAATTCTCGAGCAATATGAAAACCTAACCATGAACCCTGAGGTTAATCCTCAGGTAGCAACCTACGCAGTGACAGCATTACGAAATTCTATGTATGTCACCATCGGTGAAGTCGTTCAAACTGGACAACCCTTGGCTCGACGCCCAGTTAATGGTCGGTATGAGTTAGCTCCTTTAATTGTTCCATCCTCACCTGATCGCTTTGCTTCGGAAATTGAGGGGGTACGTGACGATCGCACCGGGGTGCGTGGACTTTTTGAAATTGATGAAATCACCATGATCTCGTGTCCCGATCTCATGCGGGTTTATGAGACAGGGCTGATGAACTTGGACCAAGTCCACGGGATTATGGAACTGATGGTCAGCATGTGTGAAGGTTCGGCTAGTGGAGACATTCCCAATCCACCCAATCGCATGGTTGTACTTGACCCACCACCAGACCGTACCAAACCCCAAGAGGTTGTGGAGTGGCTGAGTCAGTTTAACCGTCGTTCTATGTTTGCCGCGCTGTACTATCCTTGGCTCAAAGTTCCCAACCCTCGCAACAGTGGCAGACCACTGCTTGTACCTCCTTCCGGTTATATGATGGGTGTTTGGGGTCGTACTGACGAAACGCGGGGAGTTTATAAAGCACCTGCAAATGAAGTTCCCAGAGGTGTAATTGGTCTAGCTTATGACACTAATTTCCGCGAACAGGAGCTTTTAAACCCTCTTGGCATTAACTGTATTCGCAGCTTCCCCAATCGCGGAATTCGTATCTGGGGCGCAAGAACTTTAGTCGAGCCAGACATAACCGAGTGGCGTTATATTAGCGTGCGCAGGCTAATTAGCTACATTGAAAAATCCCTAGAATTAGGTACGCAATGGGTGGTTTTTGAACCTAACGATGAAGAGACATGGTCTCGTGTTACGCGTACTGTGAGTAACTTCTTAGAGCGCATTTGGCGTGAGGGTGGTTTGTTTGGAGCTACACCAGATCAAGCCTTCTATGTCAAATGTGATGAGGAGCTAAACCCTCCCGAAACTAGGATTTTAGGTCGTTTGTATATTGAAGTGGGTGTTTGCCCTGTCCGACCGGCGGAATTTGTCATTTTCCGGATCGGTCAATGGAATGGTCCTGAAGAGGATGGTACGACAGCTGCATAAGACCAGAATGCTATCAGCTTTTTGCTAACTGCTGATAGCTGACTAAATTTAAAGTCCAACGTATTATTCACAATCATTGATTTTTAAGGAGACTAAATATGCCAGGAACGCCAAATGTTTTAGGTAATTGTAGGTTTAAGGTTGACATCGGTGGTGGAGACAGATATATCAAGGAAGTTGATACTGTTGCAGTTGAAACACCTGCGACTCCTTATAATGCAGGTATGAGTAGCCAAGGCAAACCTGGTACACCAACCTTTGTTCAGAAACCCACTGTTCAACAAAGTGCTACCGAACTGACGCTTACAGTTGTTGCAGAGAGTAAAAAAACAGACATGTTTGACTGGTATGACAAGTCCAACAACCAAGGTCAATGGAAAAGCAATATTAAAGATGTAAGTATACGCTACTATGATGAGTCGAATGCACAGGCATTAGCAATAAACCTTACCAACGCTTACCCTACAAGTTATTCATTAGCAACGGCAAGTTCTGATGGACAAGACTATTTGACTGAAGTCGTAAAACTAACCTGCACCAGCATGAAATTGAAGCCTTCATGATCTGGGGAATTGCTAATTGCTAGAGCGCCATTAGCAATTCCTAATCTAATAAAGAGTGATATATAATGGTAGCAACTGATTTTGAATTTCTTACAGCTAATAGTTTCTATATAGAACTGACGCTAGACGGATCGAATAATAATATCGATGGGATCTTTCTTGAGTGTCAGGGATTTCAACGCACTCAGCCAGTGATTGAAATTTGTGAAGTTACTCCGCAAATATGGGGTAGTAAACAAAACAAAGGTCGTGTGGTGAGAACCAAGCTTCCCGGAAACGATCAAAGCGGTAATATTACTCTCCGTAGAGGAACGACTTCTTCAATGGTACTTTGGGACTGGTTCCAAAAGGTTCAACAGGGCAAATGGAAAGAGCAACGTCAGGCAATTTCCTTAAATATCTGCAATAATGCTAGAAAAGTGAATGCTAAGTATCAATTAGAGGGCGCTTGGCCCACTAGTTACAAAGTTGCTGATGTCAATGCCAGTAGTACTGACTTCGCGATTGAGGAGTTAGAAATCGCCTTCGAGGAATTTAAGCGCGTAAAGGCACAATGAGATTATGTTTCAAACAGAGTTTGAATTTACACTACCAAAGGGGTATCTTGACCCTGATGGCAACATTCATCGCAAGGGTATAATGCGGCTATCAACAGCTATAGATGAGATTGCACCTATGCGAGATCCTCGTGTTAAGTCTAATCCAGCCTATGCAACGATTATTATTTTATCTCGCGTCATTACCCATCTTGGTGCTTTGTCGGAACTGAGTCCCATGATTGTGGAAAACTTTTTTGCTCAGGATGTCAGTTATCTTCAAGACTTTTACCGTCGGATTAATGGATTGGAGAACGAAAAGACTGTGCAATTCGATACTGTCAACTCTCCTGAACCGCTTGAAGGTTATTCTTCTGAACTATGCGCCGCAA
>CAZZVG010000498.1:0-3638 GCA_964657295.1 Iningainema sp.
ATCATGTAAATCTGAAGCATAGAGATATAAATATCTCTACAACCATGTTAGTAGACTCTGGTGCCGAACTGAGTTTAATTTCACTAAAAGTTGGTCAAGATTTAGGATATGCTTTAGCTGATGCAGAATCACCTTTATTGGCCCAAACCATAGGTGGAAGAGTTGAGTACGTTTTGCGCAATGTTGAAATGAGCATTGATGGACATGGTTTTATTGCTCCTACTGCATGGTTACAAACTAATACAGGCGGAGAGCAATTGCTTTTAGGGCGGGAAGTTGTCTTTGATAAGTTTAATATTGAGTTTAGGCAGGCCGATGAGCAAATTATTTTTATCTGGCGTGAATATGTGTAGAGGTAACGCAGTACATATATATCCTGGAAAGACGCGAACTGATCGCGTCTCTACATCTCCTCAATTCTCACTCTGAAGCCAGTACAATTAAAGCATTGAGGATAGCAGCAGCAACAGGAGAACCACCCTTACGCCCTGCCACAGAAATTTGATCAACTGGTGTACTGGCAAGTGCTGCTTTCGACTCAATCACAGAGACGAAGCCAACAGGAACGCCGATGACTAAAGCAGGTAAGACTGAGGTGGTGATTAACTCATGACAAAGAGCGAGCAAAGCCGTCGGAGCATTGCCGATCGCATAAATTGCTTCGGGAAATTCCTTGTAGCATTGTAATAATCCAGTTTCCGTGCGCGTTTTTCCAGGAAGCGCTTTGGGTGCAACATCCACTGCGCTAATTAATTGATTTCCAAATGTTTGAGCAACCAATCCCGCTACGCCCTGTTTTACCATACCGACATCAGCAACAATCGGCACACGGCGACGTAATGCTGTCATTCCGGCTTCAATAGCGCCTTGAGAAAATCGCATCAGGTGCTGGAACTCAAAATCAGCAGTTGTATGAATGACTCGGCGGACAATTGCATACTCTTCCGGGTTGAAGTTATGTTCGCCAATTTCGCGATCAATGATTGTGAAACTCTGCTCCGTTATCGGATGGATCAGTGAACTCATACTTATATCAGATTATCGGCGCTATTTTTGTTAATGTAATTCGTAATTCATATATTCGTAATATAGAATTACTTCCAATGACGAATGACGAATTACGAATTAGTAATTATCTGATGACCTAATTAAAATTTAAAGTTGGCCAATCTTGTTGACGATAATAGCGTGTCATGTCGTCAAACTTTCGCAGTTCGGCACGGCATACCAAAAATTCTGGTAAATTTAAGAGCCATTGCTCATTTAACTCAGAAAGCATTGTAGCAAAGCGATCGCGCTCCAAATCGGGGGGAATCTCTCCAAAATATCCTAATGTCACATGGGCGGTGAAGTCGTAATGTTGTTCGATTCCTAATGCCATCAACTTAGAATTTTGATAAATGACTCTCCGCAACTTAATAATCTGCTGATAGCAGTCTTCATTCTGAGGGACTAAACAAACACCTACAGCTCTTGGCATCACTACCAATCCGAGCATTTGCCAGCGAATGGGGCTTTTATCAGTGATTTCTTGTTGATACTCCTGAAAGATTTCAGTAAAGCAAGAGCGTAACTGCTCCTCAAATGCTGGATTCTTTTCGGAGGCGTCACGGTAAGCACTGTCCCAAATTAAATCTGCCAAAGTCAGATGAAAGCTAGTAGAAGGTACAGGTACAATTAAATCACTACTTACAGATAACTGTAAAAGTTGCTGTTGGTAACTGTGTAAGTTGACGTAGAAAGCAGAGTTTTCTGGCTCTTCGTCCTCAGAACATGGTGTAATCACCGTATAACCAGGAAATGACATAGCTTTTCTACTCCCGGAATTCACCTGGAATTTAGAAGATTCCTGAATACGATGGATTTGGGATCTGTAAGCTTCTGGTAATGTCATCCGTGCTACCCGATTCAAATAAGTCTGATAGTTGTCGTCCAAGCTTAATATCCTCCCGTGCTCACTTAATAGATTTTAGGGAAAATTACTCAGCATGGACTATTTTTTATTAGCAATCGGAAGGATACGCGTTTATATGAGGATACTTGTGAGAAAGGTTCCTTGACATGAGAGCGCAAATATACTATCGAAGTCCTCCTCACTCAGATCAGTGAATCCTTTCTAAGGGGTGGCGGCGAAGGCGTATAGCCAAGCCAGCGCTGCAGGCGGAGAGAAAGGTTTCCCTCCCTTGCAAACTTCGGGGTTTCCCAACCTAGGTGACTGGCGTAGAAAATCTGGGGGGTGGGCTGAGCGAAAATTTTGGGTAATTACGATTGTAGTTCAATCCATAGAGGTATAGTTCGCCAAGCTTCTCGAAGTTCAGTATCTAGTTGTTTGTAATTTGCTTCCTTTTCACTGACTAAATCCCAGAAATTTGATGAATGATTCATGTGTATGGTGTGGCATAACTCATGAATAAAGACGTAATGCACAAGACGATGTGGTATGAATAGAAGCTTGTAGTTGAGACTGATCGTCTTATATCCAGAACAACTTGCCCAACGAGTCTTTTGTCCCTTAACTAAGGTTTTGCCAAAGGGGAGATGACTGAGATAACTGACTTCTTTGAGCCAAGGAACTAGATGAATGTGAGCTTTTTGAGAAATCCAATGTCGCAGAGCTAACTTACAGGTATCTACATCGTCAACATTACCATGTACGACAAGTTGACCATCTGGGTTCTCAGTGATCGCTATCTTAGAGGCCGAGGTGTGGTGATACTCAACTGTCCAATCTTCTTTAATCGCTGCAAGCGATATGAACTCTGGGAGAGGGCAGGAAGCAGTAGGTGCAAATAACTGTCGCCACTGCTCAATCTTTTTAACTGCTGATTCTAACCAAACCTGTTTCTTTTGGATGATGCTAGGAATGTGACTTTGGTCAAAACCTTTAGGAACAATCACCTCTATACCTTTTTCGATAGATACCTTGAGGTGCAAATTCTTGGCTTTTTGACTTTCACGGATAGTATAGTTAGGCAGAATATTTAGTTCGTTTGCCGGTGATTTTAAATTTACCACAAAGACGTACCTTTATACATACCTACTTATAAGGGTCAACATGATTCGTAATTCGTAATGATTCGCCCACGTATAAATGCGGGTGTTTAAATCAGGATCAAAGTAATGATTCCAATGGCGATCGCATTGAGGATAACATATCAGCATCTGCAACTTATGCAAAGTTGTCACTTATCGCGCTAACTCATTTTACAGGAAATCAAACCATAAGGAATTTACCATGACAGAAGCTAACAATGTAGTAGGCGGAGAACTAGAAATTTGTTGCACTTCCCCCCTGACTGGGTACTACCGTGACGGGTTATGTCGTACAGGCGGTCAGGATTTTGGCTCGCACGTGATTTGCGCCCAATTGACACCCGAATTTCTTGAGTTTACCAAATCACGGGGAAACGATCTCAGCACTCCTATCCCTGATGCTCAATTTCCTGGTTTGAAAGCGGGAGATCGCTGGTGTTTGTGTGCTTCGCGCTGGCTGGAAGCCCTTGATGCTGGGGTAGCCCCACCAGTTATTCTCTCCGCAACCCATCCCAGAGCTTTAGAAGTCGTTACTCTAGACGATTTGAAAAAACACGCCCTTACTTGATCTTCGACAGATAACGACGATGTTAAATTAAGTGATG
>CAZZVG010000498.1:3648-5392 GCA_964657295.1 Iningainema sp.
TCCTCCGCCTGATCACGGAGGAGCCAATCGCCTCTGTTCCATAGTGTTATGTGGAGCGAGTTTATCTTTAGTCATTAACAGGATATGATTGAGTCAATACTAAGTTAAGCCCGAAACCCGTAATGGTAACAGTCGTTGTCATCATTAACACGCTCATCTCGCTGATACTTTTCTACATAACTTGGCGAGTATGGAAACTGAAGCAACGGTTAGGGAGGATAGCTGATAGATTAATCGTAGCTGAGCGTAAAACTCATGCGGTACTAGATCGCAAACCGGAAGCTATTTATAAAGGTCAGCAGAATATTCATAACCTCCGACAGAGATATCTGTTGCTTCAGCTGCAACTTCAACAAGCACGACAGATTTTCAACCTACTTTTTGTTGGGGCACAAGTCTGGCGTAATCATTTCTGGCGACCAGTCCAGCGATCGCGGGACTAGTAAGTTGATGGCGCAAATAAAGCTACCCTTCGGGTGACGCTCGTTCCGACGCTCGTTCCTCGCTACCGCTTCGCTAACGCTAACGCTACCGCTAACAGCAGTCGCCGTGAGTTCGGGCTAACCCCGAAGTTTGCAAGGGAGGGAGACCAACGCCAGATGCCGTGAGTTCGGGCTAACCCTCCTGCAGCACTGGCTCCTCCAAGCAACTTCTCTCCGCCTGCAGCGCTGGTTCACCATTTAAAATGGGTAGAAAGTTAATTGGATCAGTCTTTTTCTTTGACTTTTTTACTATTGCCTTATATTACACAAGAAATCAAAATTGTCAAATAAGTCGAGAAAATCGTTTTAATCTTGCCAGACGTGAAAACCGACATAAATGCCTAAAATGGGTGTAAGGAGAAGAGAAATAACAAAATGTCTAACAACCGTTCTGGAGTATTTTTTGGCGGTATGATGCTAGGAGCTACTATTGGTGCCTTAACTGGGTTGCTTGTAGCTCCGCGAACAGGGCGTGAAACACGTCAGCTATTAAAAAAATCTGCTGATGCTTTGCCGGATTTGGCAGAAGATTTATCAACGAGTGTCCAGATCCAAGCAGATCGTCTCTCGACAAATGCACGGAGAAACTGGGATGAAACCTTGGATCGCCTGCGAGAGGCGATTGCCGCTGGAATAGATGCCAGTCAGCGGGAAAGTCAAGTATTGAAGAGGCAAAGCTCAGGAGATGTCCAGAGTGCAGCTTCTCACAAAGTACAAAACTTAGATACTCTAACACAGCATTTAGATAGCTGATAAACAATATAACCGTGATCAATCCTCTGTTCTGGCTGGGAATGTCCCTTCTTTTAGTCGCCGTCAGTCTGACTGCACTTTTGGTGGTGGCTATACCAACGTTGCGGGAGTTAGCACGAGCCGCTCGCAGTGCAGAAAAGTTATTTGATATTTTGTTACGGGAATTACCACCAACTCTAGAAGCTATCCGCATGACGAGTCTGGAAATCACTGACTTAACTGATGATGTTAGTGAAGGTGTGAAAAGTGCTAGTGAAGTTGTAAAACAAGTCGATCAAAGTTTAGATATTGCCAGGAAACAAGCACAAGGAGTACAAGTAGGCACACGCAGCGTCTTTGTCGGCGTGAAAACTGCTTGGAAAACATTCACACGCCAAAAATCTCCCAAGCGAACAGGCGATCGTCTCCCACCAACCCAACAAGAAGCCCTCATTTTGCGAAGACGTGAAGCTTTACGGCAGGAAAATCGCCGAATAGTCGAAGGTGTCCTGAGTCGCTTCCACGAACTT
>CAZZVG010000499.1:0-5378 GCA_964657295.1 Iningainema sp.
AAGTCTTCTTTTTCTGTATCATAATAGTGGCGAAGTGCTTGTAAAACTTGCAGAAAACCAGGACGACCGTAGCGGGGATCAACTGGAAAATAAGTTCCAGCATAAAATGGCACTAAATCTTCTGGAGAGAGAAATATATTTAAAGGCCAACCCCCTTGACCGCTCATCATCTGCAGAACTTGCATATAAATACTATCAAGGTCAGGTCTTTCTTCCCGATCTACTTTAATAGGAAGAAAATTGGCGTTCATATACTCAGCAATAGCCGGGTCTGAAAAAGCTTCCCCTTCCATGACAGTACACCAATGGCAGCTAGAGTAACCAATGGAAAGAAATATTGGTTTATTCTGTGCCTTTGCAGTTGCGAGTGCTTCATCGCACCAGAACCACCAGTCTATGGGGTTGAGAGCGTGTTTGCGTAGATATAGACTCTTAGCTTCGGCAAGGCGATTAGTCATGATTAAACACAGGAATTTGCCTTCTGTGCTTAGTCTACCTTGAAAAGATTTTAGATTTTAAATTTTGAATTTTGAATTACCATCAATTGGATCTTCCCACTTTCGTGATGGTGAATCTTAACGCACAGAACTCAACAGCGTTTTTCCGATTGGCGCTGATGCCCTGTCCAAGGATGGCATGGCTTTGGATTGAATTGTGGTGTTGGAATTAAGAACAACGATCAATTGGAGTAAAAAAGTAATAATTGTAGCTTGTAAAAGTTTTTCTAACATGGCTCGGTTTTCCTCAAGGGTGGATGTTTTTCTAACGTAGGACTGATTAACACAAATCCACTTACTATTATTTATATACGCAGAAAGATAAGATGAGTCCGGAAATGTGACAGTAAAAATGCTGACACAGTGATCGTTCTCTGACAAAATCTCAGGTCAACAAAAAGAAGAGAGCGATCGCCCAAAACAATCAACCGCTGAAATCGTTAAAATATTTGTAAAATACCTACCAGTAGACAAGATGATTCCTATCGTTATTGAACAATCGGGTCGGGGCGAACGCGCCTTTGATATCTACTCACGGCTGTTACGTGAACGCATCATCTTTTTGGGACAGCCAATAGACAGCAATGAAGCGAACTTAATTGTTGCTCAACTGCTGTTTTTAGATGCAGAAGACCCGGAGAAGGATATATATATGTATATCAATTCTCCTGGTGGTTCAGTGACGGCAGGCATGGGTATTTTTGATACTATGAAGCACATCCGCCCGGATGTTTGTACCGTCTGTACCGGATTAGCAGCAAGTATGGGTGCTTTCCTCCTAAGCGCCGGTACTAAAGGTAAGCGGATGAGCTTACCTCACTCTCGGATTATGATTCATCAACCTTTGGGAGGCGCTCAGGGACAAGCAACTGATATTGAAATTCAAGCTCGAGAAATTCTTTATCACAAGCGGCGGCTCAACGAGTATTTAGCCGAACATACCGGTCAACCCCTAGAGAAGATTGCTGAAGACACAGAAAGAGACTTCTTTATGTCACCTGAGGAAGCTAAAGATTATGGCTTGCTAGATCAAGTCGTCGATCGTCATGCCGCAGGTGCCCGTCCAATGGCTGTTGTCTAAGTAAGTTAGTGGTTAGTGGTTAGTGAAGAGTGGTTGATAATAATTCTTAACAATTAATTAATCCCCAACAACTAACCACTAACACCTAACAACCTATCAAAACCCAGCGATGGGATCTGGGGGTGTGGGTTCAGCTGGCTGAGATTCTAGGTATTTGAGGAAATCTAACAATTCTTCGGGTTTTAGTAAACTACGGGCTATCTTGCCATAAGTCTTTTTAAGATATTCCCGTCCCTGCTCTGGTGTCCAGTGCAAACGTTGCATTTCGATATCAGTTTTAGTGATGGCATCTGAGAGATCGACTGGTTCACTCTTCTTGCTTTTCTTTGCTGTATGCGTGACAACATCCTGTTGAGGAGGAGTGTAACTTCGTGGAGTAAACGGTGTGACGTTACTGGGAGGGAGATCTGGGAGCGACTGATTGTCTTTTAGCTCACCAGAGACAACATCCAAATTGTCGTTAGGAAAATCAACCTGGGCTTGTTGCTGACTCAGGAAGGCACCTCTATCTAAGTCTTGCCTGATGGTGTCACTCTTAAGTTGGACAGTTGGTTCTGTTTGGGGAATAGAGTTTATTGTGGCAGAAGACGCAGATTCGTTGAATCCACTTGTCGTTGATAAGGAAGGGATTGACTTAACTTGCGTTATTGGTTCTAAGGAAGATGCTGCCGCTTTTTGTGACGTAGCTGCGATCCCTAGAACCATCAACGCCCGACTCCGAGCTCTGTCTTCTGCATCCTCTAGAGTTTCCGCGCTAGCCATACCAGTAGCACGGGTTACGCCTTCAATTTGCACGCTCGCTCGGACAATGTATTTGCCCTGATAAATTTGTACTAGTTCAGAAATAAGACAAGCTTGGGGATACAAGTTCTGAAGTTGAGCCAACATAATGCTAAAGTTATTTCCATTTGGTGCAGGACTCTGGCTTATTTAATTTAATATTTTCATTCCCGCCCACTGTTATGTATTGCAGCTTACTTAATAATATCAGATCAGGAGTCGTGCCGTCGTGCTGTCAAAATATACCAATGACATCCCTGACTCTTCGTATCGCTCGCCCTCTCGCCCTTTGTCTCCGTTATTACTTTACATACATCCTAGCTGTAGCATGAAGGTGGAAGTAAATTTTTGACGACTACTGACTTACTAGAGGTAATTTGAATCTGAGTGCTATACTAATTACCCAATTAGATTAGAACTATTGTCAAAGAAGTTCTCCTCTAAATCTACAATAATGAAGTAATGGTTCATCCTCACAGCATACTTCCGCTGCTGACCTAATTGTTACCGATTCTGCGTATGGGTCGATTGGGTTTACCAGCAGTTTCGCTTAGTTCACAATCGGAGTTGCATGGTGTAAGAGTACCTTCACTCTGGACAATCTAACACCTGTCGTGTCCTTAAAGATTGATGCACGGGTAGTGTAGATCCTGAAAACAGAGCCTCTCAGAAACCCGTAGCGTAGTTATCGAGTGGGACAAAATCTGAACCGGGCTTGCTTTGTAAGATTGTCGAGAGTCGGGACTTGAACTCACACAAACTCTGAAACGCTCCTGTAGAACCCTGTCAAGGGAGCTATTCGTCTCCAGCAAGTGTCTGTAGTTCGTGAGGGTAACACGAAAGAGCCAGATTCAAAAAAAAATGATGTTTTGACCAAAGGTCGTTCACTGCATGGAATTTTCAATCGCTACACTCCTTACCAATTTCACCGATGATAAATTGGTAGCTCGCAAACTGTTGGAGAAGAAACTTGGTTGTGAAGATGAAGACGGGTTACAAAAACTTCACATCGCTTTGGAAGTACTGGAGAAAATCGGGATTTTAGTCAAAGATCGCGGGAAATATCGCCGGATTTCAGAAGAAGGATTGATTGAAGCAAAGCTGAGATGTTCTAGTAAAGGTTTTTGCTTTGCAATTCAAGATGTCGAAGGATCTGAGGATATTTATATCCGGGAAAGCCATCTAAGTAACGCATGGAACGGAGATCGGGTTCTGGTAAAGGTTCTTAAAGAAGGTAGTCGTCGCCGTTCTCCAGAAGGAGAAGTTAAGCTGATTCTAGAACGCTCCAATCATACTTTACTAGCACGAGTCAAGCAAGTAGAAGGTGGTTTCCGAGCCGTACCTCTAGATGATCGCCTATTATTTGAACTCAAACTTTTAGCATCGAACCTTAACTTGGAACAGGCAATCGATCACCTTGCTCACGTAGAAGTTCTGCGATACCCACTGGCACAATACCCGCCAGTAGGTCGAGTAGTACAAATTCTGGGGAGCGATGCGGAAGCGGCGGCGGACATAGATTTAGTAACTTGTAAACACGATCTATCACGAAATTTCCCTGATTCTGTTCAAGAAGCAGCGGCAAAGTTACCGAAAAAGCTATTAAAAGCAGACCTAAAAAATAGACTGGATTTACGTCAAAAGTACACCATAACTTTAGGTAGCAGTGCTTTTGATAAGTCCACAATGGTAGAAAACGCTTTGAGTTTGGAAAAAACGGCAGCCGGGCGTTGGCAATTGGGCTTTCACATAGCTGATGTTTCTCACCATATCCTACCAGATGAACCCCTGGATCGAGAAGCACTCAGACGGGGGAGATCGGTGTATCTGGGAGAACTCCTTCTGCCAATGTTTCCAGAAGTGGTGGCAGAACGCTGTTCTCTATCACCAGGAAACGATCGCTTAGCAATGTCTTTTTTAATCGGGATTGATTCAAAATCGGGAGAATTATTGGAGTGGGAAATTCAACCAAGTGTCGTCAACATAAACGAGCATTTGAGCGAACAAGACGCCGAAAAAATTCTCACTAACGAATCGACAGACTCCTCCTCCCTAGGGGTTGAATTGCTTCAACAACTGAAAACTGTGCAAGTGAAGTTGAAACAAGTACGCTTGGCTCGTGGTTGCTTGCAGTTAAATTTACCACCAAGCCAAAACCCTTACAATGATGAGGGGCTTTTAGGGTGTGTAGTCGTGAACGATTTACCCGTGCGATCGCTCTTAACTGAGTTTGCGCTACTTGTTAATCAATTGATGGCGACTCACTTGAATGCTCTGGCTGTTCCTACCATCTGGCGAGTCCAAGGCGCGCCAGATGCTGAAGATGTCCAAGAAATGCTAAAATTAGCCATCAACTTAGGGATTGAATTGGCACTAGATCCAGAAGTAGATGTTCAACCCATCGATTATCAACATTTGACCAGGGTTTTTGCCGAATCTCCATCCGAGCAAGTTTTAACTTATTTATTGCAGGATACGCTCAAGCAAGCACTGTATAGCACAAATAAAGGACCTCATTTTGGTCTAGCATTACCAGAGGGTTATACTCATGCTCATGCCCCCTTGCGTCGTTACCCAGATTTACTGATGCAGAGGGTATTTTATGCGCTACTCGAACACGGGCGCGATCGCCGCAATACTCGTGTAAAAGAGCGTGTAAACCTCCGATCCTCCTCCTGTCACAGTGAAATTAACTGGAATGTTCTACCACCAGAATTGCAACAAGAACTTCAAACTGATTTGACTAGGGTGATTGTTCAACTTAATGATCGCGAAAAAGAAGTCCAAGAAGCCGAAGCTGATTTGGCAGGATTGCAAAGAGCCTCTTTGATGAAACAGCGCATTGGTGAGGTTTTCACTGGTGTCATTACTGGTGTCCAATCTTATGGGTTCTTTGTAGAAATCGAAGTTCTACCACCAGAGTCCGGCGCAGAAGGTCATCCACGCGTGCCTTTACGGGTAGAAGGATTGGTACACGTCAGTTCTCTCAAAGATGATTGGTATGAATATCGCGCCAGACA
>CAZZVG010000500.1:0-5373 GCA_964657295.1 Iningainema sp.
GGTTGATGGTTATTCAATTAATAACTATCCACTATCCACGTTTCTACCATCTAATTTCTGTTCTTTAACTTTTACCTTTAGCTGGAATAATTGACATTGTGGCAACAGAACTGTATGTATTAATCATGGCTGTCGTCGTTGGTTCAGTCCAATATGCTAACCAAGCTGGTTGAATGCCAAGAATGACAATTAACACAGCTAAAATTATAGATGTAGAACGCTCTGACCAAGACACGCGAGGTAAGTTAGCAACTTTCGGAGACAAGCGTCCGAAGAAAGCGTTGTTTGTGAGAATTAAGAAGTAAACAGCAGTTAAACCTGTACCGATCATGCATAAAAGGGTTTGAACTGGAAAAACTGTAAAGCTACCGCGAAAAATGATGAATTCAGCAATAAACCCCACCATTCCTGGTATACCGGCGCTTGCCATGACTGCTAAAACCATTAAGCTTCCAATTACAGGCATCCCTCGTTCTGGATTTAGTAATCCTCTGATCGTATCTAAATCGCGGCTTCCTGCTTTTTTATACACAACCCCAACAAGCAAAAACAGTAGGGCAGAAATTAAGCCGTGACTGAACATTTGCATCACAGCTCCCAACAAACTTAAAGGTGTAGCGGCAGCTACAGCTAATAATATGTAACCCATGTGAGCAATGGAACTGTATGCTACCATTTTTTTCATATCTTTTTGAGCGATCGCACAGGATGCACCATAAAGCACGCTCACTACTGCCCAAACTGCCAAAAAAGGAGCCAAGTAAGCCCAAGCTTCTGGTAACAAATTTATCCCAAACCTGAGTAAGCCGTAGCTTCCAAGCTTTAGCAGGACTCCTGCCAACAGTACTGAAATCGGCGTAGAGGCTTCAACGTGAGCATCTGGTAACCATGTATGGAAGGGAACTAAGGGCATTTTAATGCCAAAACCAATTAAAAGTCCCAGTAGTAGTAAAATTTGTGTCTCTAATGGTATGGATGTCGCATCCAAAGTTTGTATTGCAAAGCTTGATGCACCACTCAGCCAAACCAAACCGAGGAAACTTGCCAAAATGAGAACTCCGGAAATGGCAGTATAAATCAAAAATTTAGTCGCTGCATAACTCCGTCTTTCCCCACCCCAAATGCCAATTAATAAGTAGAGAGGAATAAGTTCCAACTCGTAAAAAATGAAAAATAGCAGCATATCTTGTGCTACGAAAGCACCAGATACTCCAATGTTTAACAATAAAAGCAAAGAGTAGTAAAATCGAGGTCGCCTGATATCTTCGTCAGTGCTATAAATAGCAATACAAGTTAACAGTCCATTCAGGATCAGCAAAGGTAAAGACAAACCATCTATTCCTAGATGATAATTCACACCTAATACATCTATCCACGGTATGAATTCAGCTAATTGTTGATGAAGATCTGTTGGGTTAAACTGAAACGCTAAGAATAAAGTCCACAAAAAAGTGATACTTGCAACAATGAAAGCCACTTTCCGAGAAAGTTGTGCGCTCATGCTCAACGGCGAGAATCCGATAACAGTGGCACCTAATAAAGGTATTAAAAGTAAAGCACTAAGCATAGTCGTAATTAATGAGTGGGCAGCAGCTAGTTGCGTGTGGAGAAGTCCTCGCTGTGGCTTCAACCGAGCAGAACTTTGTTCTGTTCCATCCGTTAAGCACTCGGCAGCGTTGGGGAGGGGAGCAGGGGAGATGCATGAGTCCTCATTCCTAAATTTCAGAAATGCCAACTATTCAGTAAACCTAACGACCAACTGATGACAAAACCCAGTACACTCACGCCTACAAGGATAGTTAACATATACCCTTGGGAGTGACCGGAAATACTGTACTTCAAGCTTTGCCCACTGAATATTGTGGCAAATCCAACCAAGTTAACAAAACCATCAACCAGATAGCGATCGCTCCAAGCAGAAATTTTCGAGAGCAAGGCTACTGCACCAACTATTGTCAGTCGATAAACGCGATCAATATAAAAGTCATAACCTAATAAGTCTTGTACAAATCTCCATGTTAATACTGTAGATCTTGACCAAGCTTTGTGCAGATACATTGTCGATCCGACTGTGATTCCTAATAGAGTAGACGACAGCAATAGTGACACGACTACCCAATTAACACTTTGCCAATCAGGAAGGAGGTACCACTGCTGTAGCATTAGGGGTACTAACAAAGTGACTATCGTTAGAGATACCATTGCCAATGACATTTGCCAACCGACTTCTGGGGCACGACGTGTTTTCGGTTGTGGTGTCCCCCAAAAAACTAACCGGAATACCCGAGTCAAATTCAATACTGTCAGCCCGTTCACCAACACTAAGATGCCTGTAAGCCAAGGACTAATCAACGCCAACCCATCTGCCCATGATAGCATTGCCCAAAAGCTTCCAAGGGGGAGTAGTGTCACCATCCCCGCCGCACCGACAACATAGGCGGTGGTTGTCGCTGGCATCCGTGACCACAAACCACCCATTTCTGTCAAATCTTGAGTATTTGTGGTAAAAATAATTGAGCCTCCACTCATAAATAATAGTGCTTTGGCGATCGCATGAGTAAACAGCAGCATCAGGGCAACACCTCCTTGCTGCATACCCACTGCCAAAAACACTAACCCCATGTATGCACTAGTGGAGTGAGCCAGCGCTCGCTTGATATCGATTTGGGCTAATCCGACTAACGAGGCACCCACTGCCGTTACCGCACCCATTACGAGCAAAGCATTTAAAGCCACTGGTGACAATGCGAGAATTGGCTGAAGTTTATATAGTACATAGGCACCTCCCCCTACCACGAGCGAGTTTCGCAACACTGAAGCGGGATTAGGACCTTCCATGGCCTCATCCAACCACAAATGTAGCGGAAATTGGGCACATTTACCTGCAGGTCCGGCAATTAAAGCCAATCCTAATAAAGTTGATGTGACTGGGTTTAAGTCAGCCGTTTGCACCCACACAGAGAGATCGGAAAAGTTTAAACTCCCTGCCATTGTAGAAAGTGTTACCACCGCCATTAAAAGCAGCAAGTCTCCTACGCGCTTGGTTAAAAATGCATCTCGCGCTGCCGTCACTACCAGTGGTTGGGCATACCAAAATCCTACCAATAGGTAAGTTGACAGAGTTAAGACTTCCAATAGTGCATAACTGAGAAATAGGGAGTCACTGATCGCTAAACCACTTAGTGCCGCTTCAAACAATCCCATGAGAGCGAAGAAACGAGCGATCGCCCAATCTTTCTCCATATATCCCAAGGCATAAATTTGTGCTAACAAACTTAACCCTGTGACTAAAACTGTTGTCCCAACACTGATTGGAGAGATTTCTAAGGCAAAGGACAAGTCTAGATCTGCTACTTTCAACCAAGTAAAAACGATATTTTCTGGTTCTCGACTCCAAATATCTTTAAAGACAATTAGACTGTGGACAAAAGCCAAAATGGTAGTCAATAAGTTCAAATATGCTGCCGGTCTTGGTCCTGTTCGCCGGACTAGCCCTATTGCCCACGGCAAAGTCAAAATTGCACCGACCAAGCCATAAAGGGGCACCCATCTCGTTGCTGAAAAGAGAAATTGATTCATTTAAGTTCCCTGAATATCTTTTTTGCCAATTATTTTCTCTACTTTATGAAATAGCTTTAATGCACTCTAGAACCTTGAGATTTAGACTGGTTAAGTTTTCTTCTATAAAAATTATATTATTTCACTTTTTCTTTCACTTTCCTCTTAAATATTAATAAAAATATTTTTGTTTACGTTCCTGTTGATGAGGATAATTCCTAACCCATAAACAATCCTTTATGCCTATTATAACTAAATATTATATATCTTTTTAGTTGATTTTTTTAACAAATAGCCAAAATCTAGGAATCACCCGCCTTTCAACCCTCTGGGGTTTTTGGTACTCCTGCTAATATGGCTTTTTTGCCCATATGAACTTGGTTTAGCTATTTTTATCAACTTACTATAATACCTCAATTGGTTCTCTACTAACTCTATATATTTGTATATAAGTCTTCTACCAATCAGGATAAATTAACTTTTGTTAAGATTATTAAATCATTGTGATCACAAACTATTATAGTGATTTATATTGCCAAGAGTGCAAAGCTTTTCTATGCTTAATTTGGAAATGCTTGTAGAACGCACGATGAGCATCTCCGTCGAGATTTTACATAACAGTACTGATTGCCTTAACTTTGTAGGAGTTCTGCGATGCCAATTGCAGTTGGAATGATTGAAACGAAAGGTTTTCCGGCGCTAGTGGAAGCAGCCGACGCGATGGTGAAAGCCGCTCGCGTGACCTTGGTAGGCTACGAAAAAATTGGCAGCGCTCGAGTCGCCATAATTGTTCGGGGAGATGTTTCAGAAGTGCAAGCTTCTGTAGCAGCTGGCATTGAAGCCGCTAAAAGAGTACATGGTGGGGAAGTGCTGTCCACTCATATTATTGCTCGTCCCCACGAGAACCTGGAATACGTCCTGCCGATTCGTTATACAGAAGCAGTGGAACAGTTCCGAACTTAACAATTTTAGATCAAAGATTTTGGATCGACTTCATCAGCAATCGCAGACGGTTCAGCAGATAAGGGATACTCGTTTTAGATTGGAAAGACCTCTTCTAAAATCTATAATCTAAAATTTTTACAGTATTATGTTCAGTTGTTGAAAAGCTAATTAAGGATTAAAACTAATGTCGATTGCAGTTGGAATGGTAGAAACATTGGGCTTTCCTGCAGTAGTGGAAGCTGCAGATGCAATGGTGAAAGCGGCTCGCGTTACCCTTGTAGGATATGAAAAAATTGGTAGTGGTCGCGTTTCGGTAATTGTCAGAGGAGACGTTTCGGAAGTACAAGCTTCGGTAGCCGCAGGAGTTGAATCAGTCAAGCGAGTCAATGGCGGACAAGTCCTCTCTACCCACATTATTGCTCGTCCTCATGAGAACTTAGAATACGTTCTCCCCATCCGGTACACCGAAGATGTCGAGCAGTTCCGCGAAGGTGTGAATGCTATTCGTTCTACAAGAAGACCTTAGAAAAGCGTAATGCAAATTGCCAAGGTTCGCGGCACAGTAGTGAGCACCAGTAAAGATCCCAGTCTCAGAGGTGTCAAACTGCTGTTGTTGCAGTTAGTAGATGAAGAAGGAAACGCTCTCCCAGAATATGAGGTGGCAGGTGATAGCGTTGGTGCAGGAGTGGATGAGTGGGTTCTTGTGAGTCGGGGTAGTGCTGCCCGTCAAGTTCTCGGGAACGAACAGCGTCCTTTAGATACCGTAGTCGTAGCGATCATTGACACAATCTATGTTGAAGATCGCCAGATTTACAGCAAAAAAGACCAGTATCGATAGTCACAAAAAGTGAGGAGTTAGGAGTTAGGAGT
>CAZZVG010000501.1:0-5371 GCA_964657295.1 Iningainema sp.
ATCAGTTCTATCCAAGACAGGTAGAAATTCAGTCCTACACCCAAGAGAATTTGGCGAAGAGATTGGGCGTTGATGCGGCAACTCTCGCTCGTGAGCTAGAAAACAAGAGTGTATCAGAGTTTGAGTCGTGGAGTCGTAATCGCGATCCCAGTTCTCTTGGCTGGCGCTTTGGGGATGATGGAATGTACCACAAAGTCAAGTAACAAACGCCATATGCCAGCATAGTCAAAAGCTGTGCGCTTTTTTATTGTGCCTTAGTGTAACCCCATTCGCTCGAGAAAGAGTGCTGCTCCAACCGCCGAGAGGGAAATAGCGGTCACCATGTGCATGGGTTTTTACGTAACTATTTTTGTGCTTATAAATATCAGGGATGCTGAGTAAGAGTTGAACACCGCTTTTCAGTCAAATCATCCAATCAGACTGGCTCAAGCTCTCAGTCGTTTTATAAGAGAAACAACTAGCAAACAATTTTATATGATGAGGACCCCCAATTGATGTATAAGGTTACGTAAAGCGCTATTATCGTCACCTAGTTTTTATGTCCGGTCGGATTGTAAAAGTAGCTAATAATACTCTACCACCAGTAGTTTCTTGGTGGAAATTCCCCGATGTTTTGGCGATGTTGTTGTCCGAGAAACGCAGTATTTCGACTCGTAAAGCTTATGACCGGGATGTTAGGCATTTTTTCTTAACTATGTTTGGGGTAGAATCTAATGCCGAATGGGTTGTGCGGTTTTTGGCACTGCCGCAGGCTATTGCGTTGTCATGGGTGGTGCGGTATAAAGCAATGATGATAAAGCAGGGGTTATCTGAGGCAACAGTCAACAGGAGGCTGTCGGCGCTGAGGGCGTTGGTGCATAAGGGTAGGGTGTTGGGGGTGTGTAGTTACACCTTGGAAGATATTAAGGGTGAGACGGTGATTAAGTACCGCGATACCAGCGGTGTGACTCCCCAGGAATTTAAGCAGATATTACTGACTTGCGATCGTTCTATGGCTAAAGGGGTAAGGGACTATGCCCTACTGCGCTTGCTTTGGGATAATGCCCTCCGTCGGGGGGAGATTGCATCTTTGACTATGGGGGATTTTGACCGTCAAAATAGCAAACTACTTGTTCTGGGTAAGGGACGCGGTAGCCAGAGGGAGACAATTGATTTGACTCCTAAAACTAGAGATGCGATTTGCTACTGGTTGGCGTTTAGGGGACTTGCATCAACTAAGGATGCGTTGTTTGTGGCGTTGGATTTGAATACACCAGGGCATCCCCTCACCGATGCGGGGATTGCCAAAATGGTGAGAACCCGTGCATTGAAGGCGGGTATTACCAAGCGGTTATCACCGCACCGCATCCGCCACAGTTCAATTACGGCGGCATTGGATGCGGGGCAGAGTGTGCGGGAAGTGCAGAAATTAAGTCGGCACAGCAAGTTGGAGACGTTGATGATTTATGACGATAATCGTCAGCAGCATCAGTTGAAGGTGAGTAGCGTTCTGGCTGATTTGGTTTGATGAAGGCAAGCCTTTCTCCGCTTTACGTGGCGACACAGTCTGTACGATGCCATTTCAAATACTAATGAGTAAACCTCTGACAAAAGTCAAAATTTCTCATCAAATTCATCTGTTTTTAGGATTGGTTAAAATAGCTTTTGGTTGATTAGCATCAAATAGAGAAGCAGACAAAATAATAATTGCTTTATTTGTCTGGTTTTCTCCATAATGAATAATTCCAGGGGTTTCAACTAAAGAATCTCCCACTGTAAGCTGTATAGTTTTCCCTTTTTTAAGAATCAATTCTGTGCCGTTAGCTTTCGTTACTTTAGCTTCTCCTTCTACAACAGTAAAAGTTAAAGTTCCCGCCTCTACTCGTCCAATCTGCATTCCCGGATGAGTATGAGTAGGTAGTTTTGCTCTTGGTGCGATGGTATAGCGTACAAGCTCAAGAATCTGCTTTTGATCTTGATGAGGATAACCACTCGCTAAAACTTCACGGGTAACAGATTGAGTGTAAGTATTGGGTGAAGAGGTTTCTTGGCTGTTAACAACTACACTGCCAAAAGCTAGGATAGCTAACGGGAGAATTAAAGACAGTTTTCTCATCTTAAAAGTTTTTTGTTTAGGCTAGTTTAATAAATATTACATTGCGAGTCAATCCAGCCAAATTTCTGTACGAGCGTATGGGATTTAGAGTGGTGGATAGTGATAAAGAGCGATTTTTTATGGAGTGGCGGAATTGTTAGAAAAACTATCTTGTCGCCATGTTCCTTGGGTTAATTGCCGCACGCCATCGACTTTCTGTGCAGGTAAGTTATCCATAACGATGCTGTCTTTCAGCTTGATTATCTGCGTGTTGATCAATGACTATTAAGCTATTGGTTTCTCACCGTGTTTTTCAAACAAGAGGTTTAATGCTTCGGTCAATAAAGCTTGTACCGTAGTTTCCTTCTCTGCTGCCATCCTTTTCAACTGTATAGCTACCGCCGGGTCAAAATGACCAGCTATTGTTCGAGTCCCCTGGCGACTTGGTGGTAACGGATATTTTTGATTTTCTTGCGGCTGTTCCTCAAGTGCATTAACCTCTTTAACTGGCTCCTCTTTAGCCTTATGTAAAGCATTTCCCAGTTTCGTTGTCTTCTTTGGGTTCATGTCCACTCCTCCACAAAATTACACTTTTACTTGTGTACATGTCCACTTGTACAAAGCATTAATTTCCTTTGCTGCTTTACCTTTTGGCTCGTACTCAATAGCGGTCAATCCATCTGTGAGCGAACGAACGAATGCCGATCTATGTCCAATTTTGACTGGGGCAACAGCTATACCATAACCAGCGATCGCTTCCATAGCTTCATCTCCCAGTGATCCTTGGGGTGGAACACCATTGAGAACTGCGGCGGCAACAGATGTTTTTTTCGCTAATTTAATCAAATCGATAGTGTCATCAATGGCGCGTAAATCCACAATCGATGGGCGACAGGGAACCAAGATTAAATCAGCTGCACGAATAGCAGCAAGAGCTGCCGTTTCTGTGTGTGGAGAAGTATCAATAAAAACCAAGTCTGCGCCCTCTAGTGCAGCTGCTTCCAATACCTTCGGAAGTCGGGAAGCCTGAGCAGAAACCACAACGGGGAATTCTGCCCTTCGTGAATCTGACCACTTTGCTGCTGATGACTGAGGGTCTAAATCAATAATTGCTGTTTCCTTACCTGCCATTGAGGCAGCAACAGCCAGATGGATTGCAATAGTTGACTTCCCGCTCCCACCTTTTCTCGACACGATTGCTATTACTTTCATATAAAGAAACTCTCACACCTACACAGTTGTACTTCTATACGTGTCCACACGTCTACAATTATCAGATTTGAGAGGACATGGATCTTATAGCCAAGTGTAAACCATTTCCCTCGACTCTCCCGGACGGCGGACACTCGAATAGACAAAAAAAATACCTTGATATTACGCGATTTAAGGGGTTTAAAATTAATTGGCGATACAATAGTAGGTTAGCTAACCGTAACGCTAAAATATCGGTGATTAAAGCTACAATATTGACCGAACCTAGCTAACGTAGGTTAGCTACCCCCCCCCTTGAAAGCCTGATAAATTAAGGATTGTTAATTTTGCCCTCTTATTCTTCCTTACACAATGATCGGCACACAAAAAATCAACGTGGTGTAGTTAGTGTTTGACAGGGGATAGAGGGAGTTGACTATGACGTTTGCGATCGCTCGCCGATAAAAACTCTTCAATTGCCCGTGAAATTGCCCAAACTGGATGAGAAGGTATACAGAATCACGGCGAATCATGCGAGTAGCGGTGCGAGACGCAATCAACATGGTGGAGGAAGCAGGTTTACGGCAGCATAAGAAGCAGGAAAGGGTGTTTATGAAGATTTACACTGAACCATTAAACGAATTACTCCCAAAGGTCAGTGGCAATGCCCTTAAAATTTTCATGGCTCTTGGGAACCAATTAGGGTGGGAAAACACCATCGTTGAATTAAGCCGTGACGAAATACAGAAGCTTACCAACCTGAGCGAGAAAACAGTACGGGAAGGCTTGAACGAACTGGAAGAACTGAAAGTCCTTAGCCGTATTGGAGCGAACGTCCGCCGTAAATACGTTCTCAACGAGATGTACATCAAGCGTGGTAAGTAACGCCCTGCCCTATCCGAACCGAACCTATAACCAAAATCCCATAGGACTGCTGCAATCTCCTAAGTTTTGCTTATCTCCTCCCTTGCTTCTATCCGATTCAGGGTGTTTCGGGGATAAATGAGCAACTATACAGAAATAGCAAGGGTTTTGAGCTTAGCGTGCATTTTTGTTCCATGCTACTCAAGGGTGATCTTGCAAACACAAATATTGTTTTTGTCCAAAGTCCAAGTTAGAATTAAATCTAATTTCAGTAGAATTATGGTGGTATTTAAATTTGATATATGCACTTAAAATCTTATGAAGCTAAACTATTGGGTTGGTGGATTCATAATTTTAGTAATTTTATTCTTAAATTCTATAGGTTTAACACAGCAGGTAGAGGGTAGTAATAATTACAGAGAAGTAAATGAATCACAGTCCGTAGTATATACTATTGGACTTCGGAGAAATGCTCTTCCTATAAGTTATAATAAAGATAATGATAATAATGGTACTTTTGAAGGTTATTGTTCTGCTTTCCTAAAAGCTTTACAACATGATACTCCAAAAAATAAACTAAAGATAGTACCTATTCCAAGTATAGAGACAGTTCGCTTCTCTGGACTGGGAGAAAACGCAACAAAATTGGATGCTCAGTGTGGTCCTGATACTATAACCTCAGGACGTATTTCTAAAGAATTAAAGCCTACTCATGGAGAATTTTCAAATTCTTTTGCTTCAACAAGCATAGCAGCTTTACTAAAAGAAGAAAGTTTTAAAGAATTTTTAGATCTACCTTTACAACAAAAATTAAAGATTAGTGTTCTCAATGGAACTACTACTCGTTATGTTGTAGACGCATTGTATCCTTCATTATTTCTTCATAATAGAATTGAATATCTTAATGATTTTGACGAAGTAATTCCTAAATTAGAAAGTGGAGAGGTTATTGCTTATTTTGACGATCAAATTCTTTTGAGAGAAAAATTGAAAGAAATATCGAAGAAAAAAAAATATATGATTTCGCCTATATCTAGTAATATAGAATATGGAATAGTAGTTTTTCATACAGACAAACCTAAAAATAAGCGACTATTGACCTCGATAAATGATTTACTGAACAACGCACAGCCAAGGCAATTTTGCGGCATAACAATTCAAACATTATTTTCACCATTTTTTGATAGTTTTATTAGGAACGCAAAAGAAAATAATCTATTAGAAGATATTACTACTTCTACT
>CAZZVG010000502.1:0-5365 GCA_964657295.1 Iningainema sp.
GTAGCCAAGGGGCGCTGTCCCAAACTCGGCGAGTTGCTCCAGTACTGCCACGTCGAAATCGTAAATTTCTACTGGGGCTGCCCACCAAAAAAACTTTTTCAACATTTTGCTGTATATTCGCCCAATGTGCTATTTGTCTTGGTCAATGCCTACAAAGACATTCTCAGAGGTGTTGCTACAGATCTGGGAATATCGGATGCGCTTTGTATGAACGCCACACGCATTATCCGCGATCCCGCTTCAAGATTAAAGGAAAAAAACCCCTCTTTATGGTTGGAACTCCAGTGGGTAGCCGTACCAACCAAAAAAGATCATGGGCATTTAGATCGCGATTTACCCTAAAAGTCGCATTTTTTCTGCTATGCTGCGACAATCCCACGAGGTTGCCTTGTGGGATTGTCGCAGCGTTATTGATGTTAGCCCCCTTGCAACTTTCCGCGCTCATCCACAGTTGTATGATGAGCAATTTGGTTCGCCGAGCTATGAAAATGCGATCGCCAAAGAGTATCCAAAGCAGCAAGGATTTTTGCATTATGTATGTTAGACTTGCGGAAGATGAATCGAAATAAAGCATGAACATGTCTTCCAACACAAACGATAAACACTCTTAAACCACAGCAGCTTTTTGTAACGGAGAGATGTAGCCTCATGAAGCTGGACGTGAACCTTTGTAATAACCTTGGAAGAATCACCAGTACAGCAGTTGCTCAGTACCTTGGGACATCGCCTCGTCCAATCGCAGTTAGAGCTTCGCGGTGGTTATGAAATCAGCAATATTGGAGAAGTTGTCACAAATATTTAAGGTGGAGTCTCAAAATGCCTCAAGCAAATCAAAATCACACAACAAATGAGCCGATGATGAATAATCACTTGATTATGAACAAACATCCGATTAACATTAATGATACGACCTTGCGAGATGGCGAACAGGCAGCAGGCGTAGCTTTTAACGTTGAGGAAAAAATTGCGATCGCTACCTTTCTTGATGCCATTGGTGTTCCGGAACTAGAAATTGGCGTTCCGGCAATGGGACTTGAAGAAGCAGAGTCAATCCGAATCATTGCTAGTCTAGGATTAAACGCCAAATTACTTGGCTGGAACCGTGCTAATTTGTCGGATATTAAGGCTTCTATAGATTGTGGTTTGCAACGGGTGCATATTTCTGTTCCCGTCTCGGAAATTCAGATTGCCGCAAAGTTTGGGGGGCAGCGACAGGTGATTCTGGATCGTCTAGGAGATGCGATAAATTTCGCCTGCGATCATGGTTTATCCGTCTCCGTTGGCGCAGAAGATTCCTCTAGAGCTGATGAATCTTTTCTGCTGGATGTAGCGTTCTTTGCTCAAGAGGAGGGAGCGTTCCGGTTTCGTTTCTGTGACACTGTAGGAATTCTCGATCCTCTAACCACTTTCAGCAAAGTTCGCTCGCTTGTCCATCACTTGTTCATTCCCATCGAAATGCACACGCACAATGACTTTGGATTGGCAATGGCGAACTCGCTAGCTGGAATTGAAGCAGGAGCGCTATCAGTCAACACCACAGTAAACGGGATTGGCGAAAGGGCAGGCAATGCGGCGTTGGAAGAAATCGTGATGGCACTGAAATATATCTACAACGTCCAAACGGGCATTGATACAAAAAAGTTGCTGGAACTGTCACGGTTAGTTGCCAAAGCTGCCAACTGGCCGATTCCTCCTTGGAAGGCGATCGTCGGTGAAAATACTTTTGCACACGAATCGGGCATTCATGCTCACGGTGTACTGAAAAACCCGAGTACTTACGAACCATTCGCGCCGGAAGATGTTGGTTGGGAACGTCGCTTGGTAGTTGGCAAACATTCCGGTCGGCATCTAGTACTCAGTGTACTGCAACAACATGGAATTACGCTCAGTCAGCCACAAATTCAATCAGTGCTGGATGCTGTCAAGCATCAGGCAGTACAAGTTAAGCGCAGTCTCACGGTTGAAGAACTCCTGAGTTTGGTTCCTCAATGATCAACACACAACGCAGGTTACATTGTGATTTTATCCATGAAAAGTTAAGTACATTACAGTCAGTTTGACTACAAAAGATGTGAAGCAAAAGTGAAGTGAAGTAAAAAAGCATTGGAGTTCAAAAGTTATGACTATAAGTAAGACTAATCCTACAGACTTACTGCAAGCCCGCTATGGGGAGATTCCTTTCAATTGGGAAATTGACTGGAATGATTCTCTAGAAACACTACTATCTCACCGTTCAGTTCGCTCTTATTTATCTAAACCTCTAGCGCCAGGAACTCTAGAGTGGTTGATTGCAGCTGCTCAATCTGCTGCTAGTTCAGCTAATATGCAAACCTGGAGTGTGGTAGCAATTGAAGATCAAGAGCGCAAAGCTGAATTGTGCAGGCTGGCGAATGACCAAGTATTCATTAACCAAGCTCCTGTATTTTTGGTTTGGTTAGCAGATTTAGGTCGTCTAGCCTATGTTGCTGAGAATAGAGGACTACCTCATGTTGCTCTGGATTACTTAGAACTATTGATTAAAGGAGTCGTCGATGCTTCTGTGGCCGCACAAAATGCAGCTATAGCTGCAGAATCTATTGGTTTGGGAACTGTCTATGTTGGCGCAATACGCAAAAACACGCAAGAGGTAGCATCACTATTAAATTTGCCACCTTTTGTCTTTCCTGTATTTGGTTTGTCTGTGGGTTATCCAAATTTTGAGAGCGAAGCGGCGATTAAGCCACGGTTGCCTCAGTCGGCTGTACTGCATAGAGAAACTTATAAATTGTTAGGACAAGCTGAAGCGATCGCTCATTACGACAATATCATGAAAGAATTCAGTTCTAAACAAAACATCAGTGCTACTAGTGATTGGTCTGAAAAATCAGCACAGCGTATTGCCACTCTAGATTATTTAAAGGGATGCAAAGACTTGCGTGAAACACTGAACAACTTCGGATTCAAGTTACTGTAATATGCCTCAAGTGGCGAAGTCAAAGACAGAAGAATAGATATTGAAACTGTCTAGTTATGTGTGCCGCGCTGTACTAGAAATTTTCACCTTCCTGGGTTTGGCAGAATAGAGAACAGATGTCTTAAAAATGTTTTTTTCTACCTTCTGTGCTCTACCTTGCTCTTAAGAAACTGAGATGTGAGAACTGTCTCATAATGAGAATTCCTGACTAAAAATGTAAAGTTCAACAGCAAAACTGAAAGGAGTCTAAAATGATGGAAGGTTTGTCCACAAAGGATCTCAACAAACTACGTTCGCAAAGCAAAATCATCATGAACCGAGTTGAGATTTTCGTAGAAACTTACTTATCTGAAACCACTCCTGATGAGAGTCTAAACAACAAAGCTTTAGACGAAATTCTTCAGGCTGTAAATGTCTTAGCAACTACAGCATCTAAGATGAAAACCGCAAATAGCCCCAGATAACCCCAATTCTGGAAGAGGTAAGGAGTAGGGGATGCGCGTTAAGTATGGGCGAACAGTCGTTTGCTCATACATTATTTGTGGAGATGTATAGTGAGAAACGAGTTAATTTACTTGTCATTTTTAATTAGAGACACGAGATGTTTACGCACCTTCGTGGGAATTCAAAAGTCAAAATTGAGAACTCTTATAAATAAATTTATAGGCTTGTAATAATGATTTATTATTTCTTACATTACGTGTCTTTAAATACATTTCTCTAAATGAGCAAAGCTACTGTCAACAAGTTTTATTTTTTTTGAACTTTTACTTTTTACTTCGAGCGTAGCAAGTGGTTGTCTACTCATAAAAAGTGTTACTAGACTTCAAAAAAAACGTATTTTTTGTATAGCTTTGGATGAATTGTAACCAAAAATACTATCGGCAAATTCACTTATGATCGCCAGTTTATTTGTCTGATGTGTGATATTCTTTAAATATGGAAAATAAAAAATACGAACGACTTGCGAGCTTGAACTCTTGTCCACTGCTGCCGCTACAACGTAAGAAACTGATCTTGCCCTACTAATCTCCCTTGTGTTTTTTGTTTGGAAATACAGTATAGCCGTCCTAAAACATTTGTGAGATTTTTTCAGATTTTTCTTGGTGTCCTTGGCTTAGAGAAAGTTTTTTCCTCTTACAAATCAAATAGGACTGCTATAAATGTTAGAAGTTACCAGTTAATTGTTAGTTATTAACTATTAATCACATAATGAGTAGAATACCATGTTTGAGTATCTTACCTCTCTGAATAACCACAATTTACCATATTCAGATACGGTACATCCCATCGTTGTCCATTTTGTAATTGCGATGGTATTATTTGCCTTCGTGTGTGATGTTATAGGATACTTTACGCGTAACCACCGTCTTTTTGAGGTGAGTTGGTGGAATATGCTTTTCGCGACAATATCCATATTCATCGCCATCATGTTTGGTCAATTTGAAGCAGGTTTGGCAGAACCATATGATGCGGCTCAACCAGTGCTCAATTTACATACACTCCTTGGTTGGTCACTCTCAGCAATTATGGCATCTCTTACGGCTTGGCGCTATGTAATTCGTTCCCGCACTCCACAAAAGATCTCAATTTATTACCTAGCTGCTGGTCTGCTTTTAACTGTTTTGGTTGGCATACAAGTGTATTTCGGAGATAAATTGGTTTGGGTTTATGGGCTACACACTGTACCAGTTATTGAAGCTATGAAGGAGGGTTTGTTGCAATGAACCCTGAAGTTATTGACCAATTAAAAACTCAGCTTGGAGCAAATGGGTTACCCTACACTATACCCATTCATCCTAATCTCGTCCATCTCACTCTGGGTTTGTTCATACTTGGTATTTTATTTGATATCGTAGGTGCGCTGTTTCCCATACAAAAACCAATCTTCAAGTATTTCGCAATTTCTGCCACTCGTTCTAACTTCTTTGATGTTGGCTGGTACAATATTCTCGGTTCAGCAATCATCACATTTTTTACGGTGGCAGCAGGTTTTTACGAAATGATGCTAGCAGAACCATCCACTGGCAAGAGCGCTTGGGGACTGCAAGCGATGGAAACAATGCTTTGGCATGGTGTCGGTGGTGTTCTTCTTCTAGCACTGATTGTTGGGATGACTATTTGGAGAGGATTCCAGCGCTACATTTGGCATAAAGATGACAGTCAACAAGTGCAGTGGAGCTATTTACTTTCCGGGCTATTCATCATGTTCCTCATGTACATGCACGGTACGCTAGGAGCGCACCTAGCTGCTGAATTTGGGGTTCACAATACTGCTGATATGTTGTTGAGATTGGGCAAAAACCCCAACTTACTACTGAAGTAATCAATGTTTAGTTAAGCACTAATAGCTAATGGTTAATCGCTAAAGAGAACAACAATTAGCAATTAACAATTAACTATTAGCAATTA
>CAZZVG010000503.1:0-5364 GCA_964657295.1 Iningainema sp.
ATAGTAATGACAGGCATCTTTACATCCCAAGCGAGTTTTACCAACGTCATGTATAAAAAAGTTAAAAAACGCAACTAATATACAAACTCAATACCCCTTTGAGCGAGAATAACTCTAGTCATACCCATCGAGTAAGGAGAATGCTCGACTTGAAAGAGGAAATTCGTTTGGCCGACTTTTTGGGGCATGTTGCCTAGAAAGTAGGTGGTTGATTGAATCTGGTAGAGGGTTATACTCAGGATTCAGGACAACCGCATTCAGATGACTTGCCCTTTTTCAACCTACTACATACGTCATACTCGCTACCTTTATCAAATTGTCAATTGAAAAATTTGTTGCTTTCAGAAAAGTCGTAATTTAGGTTCTTGAGTTTATGTTAACCAACTCCCTCGATCCCCAAACTAAATCTGCCACATCTTTGCCGCCACATGACGCTAAAGCCAGGGTTCGTCAGTTCATGCAACAGTTACAAGACCAAATCACTCAAGCGCTGACAGACTTGGATGGTGTGGAGAACTTTCATGAAGATCAGTGGGAACGTCCAGAAGGAGGAGGAGGGCGATCGCGGATTCTGCGTGAAGGTGCTGTATTTGAACAAGCTGGTGTAGGCTTTTCGGAAGTTTGGGGAACGCATTTACCGCCCTCAATTTTAGCTCAACGTCCGGAGGCAGAAGGACACAGCTTTTATGTGACGGGCACTTCAATGGTGTTACATCCTCGCAATCCTTATGTGCCGACTGTTCACCTCAATTATCGCTACTTTGAGGCAGGACCAGTATGGTGGTTTGGTGGCGGTGCCGATCTTACTCCCTATTACCCCTTTGCCGAAGATGCGAAACATTTCCACAAAACTTTCAAACAAGCTTGTGATGCTCACCATCCAGAATATTATCCAGTGTTCAAGCGCTGGTGTGATGAATATTTCTACTTGAAACATCGTGACGAGACGCGGGGTGTTGGTGGTTTGTTTTTTGATTACCAACATGGTGAGGGTCAGTTGTATCGTGGTCCCCACCCAGATAATGCGGCGGCTATGTACAGCGGCTCTCTAGATAGAATAGCACCACGTAGTTGGGAAGAATTGTTTGCCTTTGTAAAAGACTGTGGCAATGCCTTTCTCCCAGCTTATCTACCTATTGTCCAACGGCGAAAGGGGATTGACTATGGCGATCACCAACGGAATTTTCAATTGTACCGCCGGGGAAGGTATGTAGAATTTAACTTGGTTTACGACCGAGGTACAATTTTTGGTCTCCAAACGAATGGACGTACTGAATCGATCTTGATGTCTCTCCCACCCTTGGTACGCTGGGAATATGGCTACCAACCACAACCAAATTCTCCAGAAGCCAAGTTGTATGAAATCTTCCTTAAGCCTCAGGATTGGATAAACTGGACACCAAGCCATACTGAATTTGTGTGAGTTAAACTGCAAAGGTAAGCACGAAGCAATAAAAGTGACAACAGTATGTGTAGCTTGTTAAGCTCAAACTATACATCAGTCAATTTTTGTGCTGGTGTCTACTAACATTCCTCGCGTCCACAAGCCTATCTCACAAAAACAAGATGGGTAGTCGCGGGGAGGTTAGTAGTTGGTAGTTATACATAACTACTAACAATTAACAACTCACAGCTAGTCAATTTTGAGAGTGCTTAGGGGAGGCGAGAGTGATTCAGATTGATCAAAAAACTTATACAACCCAAGACGGTAATACAGTGATCGTCTTGATACCTGCGGGTCGTTTGGATATTACTACAGCTTGGCAATTTCGTCTGAAGTTACAGGAGTGTATTTCTAAACTGAGTCGCCATGTCGTTGTCAATCTCGGTCAAGTAAATTTTATTGATAGTTCTGGTTTGACATCATTAGTGGCAGGAATGCGCGACGCTGATAAGGTTAAAGGCAGTTTCCGAATTTGTGATGTGCATCCTGAAGCTAAGCTGGTATTTGAAGTGACAATGATGGATACAGTTTTTGAAATTTTTGAAACAGAGGATGAAGCTTTAGAAGGTGCACCTCGTAGCATCGCCAGTTAAATCAGTACTTTATGAGTAATGAGTAATGAGTCAGAAGAAAGTGAAGATTGAAACATTCCAAATTTCAACTCATATCCTCTCACTTCATTCTCATAACTCATAACTCATAACTGTTGGCGTTTGGTGTAGCGATATGGTCCTAAAATCGCTCCCCAAGTTGCTTTGCCTGTAGTTGAGTCAATTCCTTTGTCGTAACTTGTAAATTCATCTTGAGTAACCCCAAATCCCAAGGAAACTTGAACGGTATTACCAAGATAAGTAAAGCAACAACGAGTTTCTGGAGGTGGCGTAGCCGCAAACTGATAGCGGTGGTCGGTAAGGGTATTCTGGGTGATGTTGAGAATGCAGCCTGGAAGAAACTCTAATTGATCAGGAGTGAGTGTATTAAGTAAATCAGGGTTGCAACCAGCACCAATTAATGCATCAGGATTTTTGGGCATATAGTATTGCACACTGATGGCATCTGGATTTTTCCCCTCAACAAGCCTTATAATCCGCTGGCGGTAAGGTCGATCTAAGTTGAGAATGTTGGCTTGTTCGGCAAACAGGGTGATGCTGTCTTCACAGAATAAGGCGACAGGTCTGTGCCATAGACGTAAGTGGACGTACCACACAGGTTCTTCTAAAGCTTGTTCTCGATTATCAAATTCACCAGCTAAGTAATTGGCTAGGGTTAGTAACTGTTGCGAAAAGTTCATGATCAGGTAGAATCAGGAGGTGCAAAGTTTTCTAAACGCTCTGTTTGAAGCGTCCGACAAGAGGCGCGGAGTTATAAACCATTTTACAACTCATTCAAGTTAAACTTGGCAAAGTTGCCTAGACGCGAGAAAATAAACATACGTCGCCCTACAAGTTTTATTTGTGAATAACGTCCGTACTGTCTCTGATACAAAGCGAACTTTCTACTCGCTTCATACACGTCCGATTAACACAATTTATCGTCGAGTTGTGGAAGAGTTGATGGTGGAAATGCATCTGCTGTCAGTGAATGTTGATTTTGGCTACAACCAGATTTATGCCTTAGGCGTCGTTACAGCCTTCGACCGCTTCATGCAAGGCTACCAGCCAGAACGGGAGAAGGATTTGATTTTTAACGCCTTACTTCAGGCTGTACAGGAAGATCCACAACGTTACCGACAGGATGCTCATCGATTGGAAACAAGCGCGAAAAGCTTACCCACAAAAGAATTAATTTCTTGGTTAAGCCAACAAGCGATTCACTCAGAAACCAATCCTGAATTGCAAGAACAACTGCAAGCGATCGCGAAGCATCCCAACTTCAAGTACAACCGTTTATTTGCAATTGGTTTATTTTCTTTATTGGAGCTGTCAGATCCAGAATTAGTTAAAGACGAAAAGCAGCGTACTGAGGCATTGAAAAGCATTGCTACAGGCTTGCATATATCTGATGACAGACTAAACAAAGAGTTAGAAATCTACCGAGCTAACTTAGACAAGATGGTGCAAGCACTAGTTGTGATGGCGGATTTGCTGATAGCAGATCGCAAAAAACGGGAACAGCGTGCTCAACAATCGAGTACTACAGTTGCTCCCCCGACTGAATCTTGAATTCCCTAATGAGAAGTTAGAAGTTTTGTAGGTAGGAGGTATCCGTACCTACCCCCTACTTTTTGGTCAATCATTTAGGCATTTAATAATCTGTAAATTAAACTACTGATAATAGAGAGGGCAAAAGCTCCTGTAATCGCGCTCCAAATACCAAACCGCAAACGAAAACCTTGTATAGAATAGGCGGTAATTATAAAACATAAAATTCCCAAGATAAACGTGATAAAGCCAGATAGCAGGTCAAATGCGACCAAATTCAGTGTTGTGAATGTGAAGCGTATAATGGGTCTTACTAACGCCGTCAGAATTCCCAGAACGGCTGCGGAAATCAAGGCTTTCCCTGGAGTCGCAATTTCAACTCCTAAAGGTAATTTGTTAACAAAATACAAGCTGACAGCTGTTACCACCCAAACAATAAAAAGCTTCCGAATATCCATTGCCAAAACCCTTAAAACTTAGATGGTGATTAGCAAAAATGAAGCTGTAAGCATACAGTAATCGACAGCCTACGCACGGACTAAATTGTGTAAAATTCAACAAATGGAAAGAAAGAAAAACATACGTGCTGAGCGATTGAAACGACTGGCTGGATGCTTACGCGAACCTGAAATCATTTTTGTAAGTTAGCAAAAGTTTTGCGGCAACGCTTAATTTATTTTGAATATTTTTAGGTTTAGAAGTGTATGAGGAGACAGGAGGTGCGGAAATGAGAGACGGACCGTTTTGTTGCGTCTCTACATTTCCGTACCTCCATTCCTCTGGGCGTGCTTCTTTAAGGATGATAGTAAAGGGAAATTTACTGGTGGATGACTAGGGCCAAGCCCCCGCCAAATGTTCGATTTGGCGGTCTTCAAGAGCGTGGTGGGTTCAACAAGTCCCCACTAATTGCATTCTGACTCCTGACTCCTGACTCCTGCATTCTTCTTTTTGACTTCCCCGACTCACCACAGCTTATTTCTTATGTTTAGGTGCTGCACCTTTTGATTTGGGCACTGTCGGAGAAGAACCAGTATTAACTGGAGGGACACCTTGTCCAGAAAAAGGTTGACTAGGTGTATTGAGCAAGGGTTGATTGGGAACTGGGAGAAGATTTGGATTAGAGTTGCCTTGTGGATACACTGGTGCCACAGGGGCAGATCCGGTGCCAGGATAAGGCACGTAGGGAGAAGTAGGCAGGGAGGGGTTGGTAACAGGCTGTGAAGAACCGGGTATAATTCCTAGAGAAACGCGATCGCCCCCGACTTGTCGCAGTAAGTCTAAAATCTCTATCACATCGTTATAAGTTGCCGAGCGGGAGGCATTTAGCACCAAAGTGCCGCTGGGATTTTGTTGGAGATATTTCTTTAAAATTTCCGCCAACTGCTCCCGTCTGACCGGCTGTTTTTCCACATAGGTTTGACCAATGGCATCAACAGTTACAGGTAATATCTGTCGTCCCGCCAAAGAAGATACACCAGATGCTGCACCTGGCTTGACTTTAGGTAGGTCAATATTAATTGCCTGTTGAGTTCCGTGTTGCCGAGGGATTTGTAAAGCTGCCAAAATAAAAAACGTCAGGATACAAAAAATGACATCAATAAAAGGAATGATTTGAACTTGGACTTCTTCTATTGGAGTATGCAGGTTAACTTTCATTTCTCACTCTCACACTTGATTAGATATGGAATTCTTGACCAAAAAGTAGGTAGTAGATAGTAGACGCTCTTAGAGGGTGTTTATAAAATAAATCTTAAGCAGTTGAGCAACGATGCTTACGGG
>CAZZVG010000504.1:0-5358 GCA_964657295.1 Iningainema sp.
ATATCAGGGAACACATAAATTTGAAGACTTTTATAAAACTGATAGCTCATGCCCTAATTTTGATTTTCCTCTAGCTAGTTTAGTTGGTACTTTAGATGGAGGAAAGACCTTTTTCCCAGTAGGAAATAAATTAGAAATGACAGTTCTACAACAGACTCCTAATCTTTCTTTTGTTTTCTGGGGGAATGATAAAAACCCAAATGGTAACTCTGTAACTCTAACAGTAGAAGTCAAAAAGCAGTCGGACTTACAATATTTGAATGGTTCTGTAGCAGTTGACAGTTCAGTATTTCAAGATAAAAAGCTTTTCCAGATTGATGCATCTATCAACTGTGTAAACAGAATTGCACCAGATACTCTTTTTCAAACTGGTATTTATGTACAACCAGGAGATGTACTAAATGTTGATGTTAGCCCTGTCGATTTCTGGGCTTTGAACACAAACAATAATGATGGTAGCACTATTATCGCTGCTAATTTGAATGCTAATGGTAGACAAATAAATGGGGCGATCTTTGACTACCTAAACCTAAATTCTGATCCACTCTATTTTCCATATACATTTTTGTATGGTAGTTTAGTTGGCAGTATAGATGGGGGTAAGAGCTTTTTTCCCGTAGGAACCCATTTAGTAATGACAGTTTACACAGCAGGTAAACTCTCTTTTGCCTGCTGGGATAATGCTTATACTAATAACGCAGGCTATATCGCAGCATATGTCAAAGTAGTCCGCAACGGGATCACAATCACTCAATCAAGTAATCATACAAATTTCAATCAGTTTACAAATGTGTCAGGGTTAAGTACAAAGGTGAAATTTGACCCTAACACTTGTATTTGGGCAAAGGCAAGCTGCAAGCTACCGCCAACTATAATTGACACATCTCAAGGTATTATTATCACTGAGCCTGATAAAACATATAAGGTTCAGATGACAGTTGACCCTGGAACCGCTAGTTATAAGAATACCTTTGGTCTATTCCCTGTCAGTGCTGATGGGAGTGTTGCTGGTGTCAAACCAGGCGATCCTAATTATGCAGAAACTGCAGTTAGAAATCGCGTTAAGTTACCAGATTACAATGAGCAGTCAATTAAGCAAACATTTGCATCTGAACTGATCGGTGGAAATAACTATGAAGTTTTCCTAATTTCTAATGGAACCCCTGATCAGTTCTTGCAGACAGATCCAAAAAATCAAACAACAGTACCTCCTAAAGCTTACTTTAGAATTACGGAAGCAAATCCTGATAAGATAGCTCATATCAAAGCCTTATCAGAAGATAAATTTGGCTTTGAAGATCTATATGGTGGAGGGGATCAAAACTTTAACGATCTAATAGTCACGCTAAAAGTTACCTCAGTTGAAAGTACTTCTACCTCATCAAGTACCCCAGCACAGACTAATACCACTCTCACAGAAAAAGACTGTCCGCTCTATCCACTGTGTAAATTGTCTCAATTAAATAATTGAGGTAGCGATCCGCCCTAACTAAGTAGTCTTGGGAGCTAACTGGGTTTAAAGACAGTACTGTTCAGTTAAGACTTCCCTACAACATTCCGAGAATTTAGCCTTCCTTAAAAAGGGTGTTGGGAGGATATTAAAGCGCTAACTGAACCATATTGGGTTTAAAGAAGAATTCAAAATACATTCGTCAGAATGCAAGTAGTTGGGGATTTAAACTCCTAATATCATGTCAGGTAGCACAACCGTAATAAAATATCTGTAGATGCTTTACATGTCACGTCTCTGCATAATAGGTATTATGGGTAAGCTCCCGGACATGATATTACCTTATAGTTGCAACTAATTCTGGCTTAAGCACAATTATAGTTGCAAATAATCCTGGTTTGAAAATGCCGGGAAGTGCAGGTTTGAGCGATTAGTATTGCAGGTTACTACATATATCCTGTCCGTTTGGTCAAATTATGATTCAAATCACACTTATAGACATAGATAATCATGTTAATGTATAGCAAAGTATGAGAGGTTGTAGCAAAAACTCTCATTAGTTGTTAAGCTATAGGAATCATACTTGATTCAAGCTAAGTATACTGAGAACTAAACCTTTGTACGGTAAGCTCTTAGCTCCGCAGAGTTTTTCAAAAATCAAATACTATTCCTATATGTGAATAAAAATGAAAAGAATTCTAGTAGTTGTACTAACAATCTGCCTGCTTTTTTTCGCACCTTTAGTTGCTAACGCAAGCCCTAGCGTCTTACCCCAGAGACCAGCAGGGACACCAACGTCTCTCGAAGAAATTGCTCATCAACCACCGTCGCCCTCATCTCCACCTAAAACTCCTGTTCAAGGCACATGTGTTGATTGTGGTGGTGCTCAAAATGTTGTATATGAACTTCCTGGAAAACCTACTCCTGGATTTGATGCTCTCAAGTTTACGATGAGACCCATGACCGATCAGCTGAGACCGAACAATGTGCCACCTCTATCTTACTATTGGGCTTATCAAGACAATTTTGTAGGAGAATCGAAAAACACTTTCTATTTTGGTCTTCAGCCCGACGGAGAGTATCGTAAAACTGCTCTTTTCAGTGTCTTTGGGCAAGGAACATCCTCAGATCCGAACTATAAGTACTGCAAACCAGGAGCTGATTCTGGTTCCGGGGTTAGCTGCCACATTCCCTATGAATGGTCAGTTGGAAAAGATTACGACTTTACAGTCACGCTCGCTCAAGTAGATGGGAATAAACAGATCTGGGAAGGCCGTGTCTACGATGTCGAGAACAACAAGTCAACCCTGATTGGCAAAATCACTGTCACATCCTCCACTGGACTAGGGAAAGATTATCATGTCGCTTTCGATGAGTACTATTCATATAAAAAGTATCCTTGTCCAAATGAGCCCCTATCGGAAATCCTGTTTTTTACCCCCACTGGCTACTATCAGGGTACATCATATCCAGGAAGTATCAGATCGCTGAATGTGAATGGGGGTTGCAATGTCAAATTCTATTCCGACAATAAGAGCTATGCCTACATTGAAGCTGGGAAGTAGCTTATTGGTGGTTTATTAATCCTGTAAGTGCGATCAAAATTGCTGTAGCGGTCTACTACATGTAGCGACAGATCGTCGAATTCTGGTAGCTCACATGAATATATACCCCATACTCTAAATGCAGGATTACACCGCGATCGCCCCCAACAACAAAAAACTCCGGCGTTAAGTACCGAGGTGATCGGGGGAAGTCGAAATGACGATCACAGATCCCGAAATCAAAAATCTTAGTACAGAATTTCACAAGTTCGTAGCGTTATTGTGTCCTTAAAAGCCTCGCCAGCAAATGGTTCAATTCGTCACGGATTTATGAAATGCTGTACTTAGCTCACTGCAAAGGCAAAATCCAATCATCCGGCGCACTTGTCCACCATACACTTGGCACTGGCAATTTCTCCTTGTTTGCTCAGATGTATGAGAAGGTAACGGCGGCGCAAGCTTATTTGACAGCAGAGAATGCAACAGCAGAAATCGACAGAGTTTTAGGTGTCTGCCTTCTCAAAAAGTTACCTGTTTACATTTCCCTACCTATGGATGTTGCTTCTACTGAAGTGGCTACACCGTCAGATTCATTCATTCCCCCTGTGTTCAAGAGCGATGCTGCTACGTTGGCTCTTGCCGTTGATGCGAGTGTGAGTCTGCTGGATAATGCTGACAAACCAGCGATTCTTGCTGACGTGGGTGTGGAGCGCTATCACCAGCAAGAGGAATTGCGATCGCTTCCCCGCAACGACGAACGATCCTACTGGTTGGTGACGGATCGTTCCAAATGACGGCACAAGAACTCTCAACAATGTTACGCTACAACCTTAAGCCAATTATTTTTCTCATTAACAACGATGGATACACGATAGAACGTGACATCCATGGTGCGACTCAACCATACAACGATATTCAACCGTGGCGTTATCACAAGCTTCATGAAGTTTTTGCTGATAATGGCTGGGGCATTGAGGTGAGAACCGAGTCAGAGTTAGAATCGGCACTGCAACAAGCCGAACAAAATCGCGACAAACTTGCCTTCATTGAGGTGGTTATGGAGAAAATGGACAGCCCGGAGATACTCTTGAAGATGTTGCAACAATAGATCACACCGTAGGGGTTGGGAGGAAAAATGGTTCCTCCCGAAAATGCCGATCCAGTATAATATGGTATTATTTCGACTGCTTCTACAAAATGCTGGTTCAAAAACTGAGTGAGTGTGAAGAATTTATCGCCGGGGATAGCACCATCTTGCGAGAACTGTTGCATCCTGATAAGCAACCACTGAAATTACGCTATAGTCTGGCTCATGCAATAGTACCAATTGGACAGACATCTACACCCCATTCCTTGAAAACCTCAGAAGTTTACTATATACTCACTGGTAACGGAGAAATGCATATCGATGGTGAACTCCAGATGGTAGAACCAGGAGATGCGGTGTACATTCCACCTAATGCCAAGCAATTTATTCGCAATTGTGGAGAGGAACCGTTGGTATTTATTTGCATAGTCGATCCCGCTTGGAATAAGGAAGACGAAACTATTTATTCGAGCGTGGCTGACAATGGTTCTTGAATTTTGCCACAGCGAGATCTCTCACAAATGCTGCTTATCCGCTCCTTTGCCAGTTTTTGCCAGATATATACAATGCGGTATGCCTATACCCCTGAAAGGAAAGACTCAATTCATTTAATTTCTTGAGTCTTTCCTGCTATTTATATCGGGGTGTTGAGCTAACACTGCGCTCTATGATTTTCGGTCAAGCATAACTTGAGCTTCTCAGTTACGCTTCGCTTAAAGGTGTAATTTGGAAATCTTCAAAAACTACTTGAAAACCTTCTCGTTCAGGTGAAGCACACATCGGGCCCACCTGTACAGTTTTAGCTTCGGTCAAATAAGCCAGTCTCAGCATTGTGTATTGTTCACCATCAAGGGAATATTTCACCTCTACAGCGCCTCCACTTCGCTTCAACCTTAGCCACAAGGAAGTTGGGTTTTGAGGTAGCTGTACGACAGACCAGTCAGAATACTCCCGCGTGACTACAACACTAGCGTATTGTACATCTTCTACAAATTCAATTCCACTCTTTAACCAGATCAAATCATTTTCGCGGATCATCAACCCTGCTTGGTCGTAAAGCACCTCATACTTGCCGATAATTTTCACGTCAGCAATAAAATCACCTGTGACTTCTTGGTAATAAAAATGTCCAGTGTCGCGGATAAAGCCGTAATGAGTTTTACGCCAGAAGTCTGTGTTAAGCCCTGAAGTTACATTCAGTGTCTGCTCCCGGTGTTTCCAAATGGGCGGTTCATTGTGCCATTTTTCCATATCAATTTTGTATCACAATTTGTACT
>CAZZVG010000505.1:0-5355 GCA_964657295.1 Iningainema sp.
ATAGTTGTTGAACTAACTCCCATGTTTTGAGTGTAGGGAGCAAGAAACTCTGATGTAGATAAATCAGTTGGCTTGAGTGCAACCGCAACATTCAGTTCTTGTTGTTGGGCAATGCGGTTTTCTTGCAGCCAGCTTTCATACTCTTCTGGTGTTTGAACAATAACAGAAGATCGCATGGAACCGTGATAGCCGCCACACAGTTCAGTACAAACGACAGGGTATGTGCCAAGTCTAGTGGCGACGAAGCGTAGTTCGGTAGGTATGCCGGGAATCGCATCTTGCTTCAATCGGAATTGCGGTACCCAGAACGAGTGAATGACATCCGCTGCAGACAGATTAAGTTGTACGTCTGCACCGACTGGAATGTGTAATTCTCCAGCACTCACATTACTATCCGGGTAGTTAAATAACCAAGCAAACTGCATTCCTGTGACGTTGACAACCACATCTGCTGGTTTGTCAAGGTTTTTAGGATTTGCACCAATGCCAATTTCCGGGATACCTGGAGTTTTCGATTCTTCAGGTGAAGCATCACTCAAAGTCGCAGCAATGGCACTCCCAGACATTTGGGCGGCAGTATGTTGCGGCAAGTGAGGATGGCTTCCTGGCTCAAACCCTCCCATTTCCTGAAAAATATTCACACTGTAGATTCCCAAGCACAGAACGATGAGTGTTGGGACGGCTGTCCAAAAAATCTCTAAGGGAAGATTACCCTCAACATCCACACCATCAGTATCGTCCCCACGACGGCGACGATACTGAACTAAAAAAATCAGAATGGTTCCTTCTACCATCAAAAACAGAGCCGTGGCGATGGAAACCATAACGTTGAAAAATGCGTCTACCAAAGGTGCTTGTTGCGATGCCTGTACTGGTAGTAGAGCATGGTTTTGACCAACCCAGATGCTGAAAACTGTGATGAATGCCCCAGCAACTAGGGTTAATAGTGAAACAGGAATTTGTTGCATAAATACCTGCTCTATAAAGCGTGGGTAAAGGTGGAATTTTCTAGGTTTGACTGAAGAAGGAGTCAGGAGAATTGTGTCTGGGTTTGCCTGATTTTAACCATTGGAGAAAAGTTGCCATAAAACTTCGGGAGCAATCTGCTCATCTGGTGCCGGAAAGTTTTTTACTAAGGAGTGTGAAAGCAAAAGCGCGCTGCGTACATTTGGCGCGGGTTTCTTGCCCCTTGGCGCTGGCAACCTTGTAACTTTCCACAAAATTCAAAATCGATTGACTCCTTCTTATCTTATTCATTTTCTATATTACGCCTAGATAGTTGGGGGAAATTTCCAGATGTTTTAATGTCTTTCCCCCAGAGAACATCAAATACTTCAAGAAAAGCTAGTCTAAGAAGATGTCGCTGTCGGTACTGTAAACATTCAGCCGTCACAAATCAGCAGGCGAAGAGTGCTGATTTGTTAGAGATAGAGTTTTGTCAGCTATATTTACAAAATTCAATTCAATTGCTGAATGCTTACTTGGTACTTACAATTGACTAGATTACTTTAGTAGCAAGTTTAAGTTAGTTAATGGCTGACAGTTGGCAATTTACAGATTTGTTTACCATGAACTTTTTGCCTAGATTTAGTAACTATCTAGATTTGCCTTAAATTACTTTGCTACTCTTATAAAATGTTGCCATTTCGGCATTTTATTGCGTTTGCCTTTTCTTGAAGCAAACCATCTTTCAAGGGACTCTTGAAAAACCAAGAAAAATCCCTAGTACCGCTACGCGGAATTAAAAAGCTGGAAATACAAGAGATCTCGCTGTTTAAGATAGTAGCCTTATTTACGCCGTCGTATACTAGTACACGGGACGCGGAAATAAAGCTCCCATTCCAAAGCAGCGAAAAGCCCACATAATCAACTTTTTGACTTTTGCGAAAAGTGGGCAGTGTCGGTTTCTGTCCCGCCCAACTTCCCAAGACGACTTTTGACGAATGTGCAGCGGTACTAGTACAGATCGGCGGAAATAAACCACCCATCTGAAATAGGTAAAACCCTTACAAAATAAGGTTCTTACTTTTTACTTTTTACTTTTGCCTTGTTGTACTAGTTGTTTAATGCTACATGGGTGTAGCAGTTCTTGGAACAAATTCTTGCACAAGCCTCGCAACCAACGCAGTTCTCTTGATTGGCAATTGTCATGACTTTCTTTTCAATTTCATCATCGTCTTCATCTTCCACAAATTCTCCTTCTTCGTTCATTGCTTTCAATAGCAGCACATTGTGTCCGCATATTTTATAGCATCTACCACAGCCAATACAGCTTTCTTGATTGATTTCTTGAACAAATTTAGGTGTCCAAGTCTTACCACCAAATGTCAACCCGGTTAATGTAGCCATTATTTTCTCCTCTGCAATTTTACCTATTAAACTGTTTGCGTCTTTAGGGTGATCCTAACATAATCTTATTTCTCTGTTTTTGTTATTTTGAATCTTTTCGTATCTGTATCAAAATTTGATGACTTCCAGATTTTTAAAGCTGTTTTTTTATTTGGTAGCTGAAATAAATTGCCAATAGTTTTTATGTGTTTTTCTTAGTTGCTCATGCTTATAAATACCTAATTTATTAAGTTATTATATTGTATTTTCGTTAGGAAATATCCTGCTAACAGTTGATAATTCAGTGTTTCTCCGGTCAATTGTTAACTGTTAGTAGTGAACGGCGTTAATTTTATATGCATCAAAATTGCAATAATCACTCTGCAAGAAAGGATTATGACTGAGAAAGAACTTAGGACACATTTATCAAAACCCAAAAAGTTTCTGTACAACTCGTAAGCATTCAGCCTATGGTTTTAAGTTATTAGCAGGCATTAATAGTAATGTTTAGGTAGTAGTCATGTGGTAAGCAATTTCATACGCGAACCGAGGAAAGATACATCTGGCATATTGAAAAGCAGCTTATAGAAAAGTTCTCTCTTGATAGTGGCTTTTTGTGTCAGGGAGAGATTTCAAGCTTATTTCTAAGTTCTAGAGTCTTCTTAAAGAAGAATTTTTATGAATTCATAATATTATTGCTAAGGCTTTCAAAATGTATGAAAATCAAAGTTATATGTTAGCGCATAACAATTTAGTTTTAGCTTTTTATGGAAAACAAATGTTATTTAATTACTTATTATGTAAAAGTTTAAAAAGCCGCTATTAGCTCATTACGAACAGCTATCAGAAAAAAAATGTGAAATGTTATAGATAAGAAAAGTTGAACATTAGGTTCTGGTTAAAAGCCTTGAATAGCTTCCAAATGGATGAGCAGTCTGGATGTGGATATGAGTAATTAGTATGTATGGCAAGAAGTATTTCTGATTGCCTACAAAATAATTCGGTTATGAATATTGAATTAACAGAACACATCCAAGGGAGACTTGAGCCTGACATCTCAACGAGTAAAGTGGGAAGAAGCCTTATGCCTTATACAATTCCTAACAACAGTTGCGTTGGATGTGACAACTGCCGTCCCCAATGTCCTACAGGTGCAATTAAAATAGAGAATAATGAGTATTGGATCGACCCAAGTCTATGCAACAACTGTGAGGGTTATTATTCCGAACCTCAGTGTGCCGTAGCTTGTCCAAATCATTCCCCTATACCCTCAAAACCAAAGAGGGGAAGATGCAAAATTGATTTTAGAGATGCAAGCAGCCCGAATTTATTCTCAAATGGCGTGACTAACCCATTTGCTTCTGCAATCATTATTTGGGAAGCGTGCAATGTGCTGGCGCAGAGAACATCACTACCTTGGGAACCTGATGAAGCAGGAAACTTGTGCTATCGCCGAAAACTGAATCAAGGGCGAGGTGCGATCGCATTTCACATCACAGGTTCACCTCATAAAAACAGTCGAGTTAGTGATTTAAAGGCAATTGAGGCACTTGATATCAGAACTGCTTGTATCCATCTGATTTTTGCAGCTCATGCAACAGTCTTAGATCAACCTTGGGAGCAGGAGTTTACTGTTGACGATCGCCAAATTGAGAAATATCTGGGGCTAGAGAAACGCAAAGATCTCAGTAAAGTGGCTAAATTAGCTTTAATGAAAAATATGGTGCAGCAAGCTTGCTCGCTGATCGCCTCAATGAATTGGCCTCAACAAGGTCGAGTGCAAGGATTTACAATTGAAGAGAGCCGTTTGTGGCACTTGCAAGAAGTGCAGCATCACTTTCAAGAAGACGAGCTCGGTTGCAAATATCTGATCGGGCTAACTTTTAAAGTGAAAGCCGGTATCTGGGCGCAGTATTTCTCAAACAAACAAGGATGTAAGGAACGAACCGCATTCTATCAATATGGCAGTTTGCCCAAAACCTTGTTAACCACAGTTATGAGTATTTGGCAGCAGCATGAGGGAACGGCGCGACTCATGCTATGGCTGCTATTTAAAACCAAAATGGGTACTGAACAACGCATTACGGTTCCTACCCTGCTACGTGTTGCTTACGGTGAAAGGAAAGTGGCGATCGCTTCGAGGCAACGCGAGGAACGCAAACGACTGCTGCGAACATTTGAAAGCGATTTGGAAATTCTCAACCATTACGGCATAAAACCAGTTTTTGATCCAATTACCTACCCACCTAAAATTCAACCTTTATGGGCAAAGTTGATGGATATTCCTGAAGATCCAGACGAAGCATTGGAATTCTGGATTAATGACGCTGGCGGCGACACGCGACTGACAGACAGAAGTCCTCGTGGTAAGTTTAATCTGCTGATGAATGCGCGGATTCTGTCGTTTGAACTACCAAAAGAATGGGAGCAGCATATCTCTAAATCTCAAAAAAAACAGCGATCAATTAAGACAAGAACAAAGTCAAAAACTACTGTAGGGTATCTGCTGGGCGAACAGATTTTGCAGGCGCGAAAAAATCTCCATCTCTCCCAAAGAGAATTGGCAAAGCTGACAGGTAAAAGTCAAAGCTGGGTTCGAGATTTGGAAAATGGTCGCTTAAAAGCTAAGCTAGAAGACCAAGCTTTGTTACGAAAAGTTCTGGGGATCGCTTAGTACTGGAGTTTAAACGTATACTTTTAAGCAACGCCATAGCCTGTGTAGGGACGTTTATAAGGTGGATGTAACCCAAGCACAATGTCCTCGGGAGCAATGCCCATCTCAAGCAATTCTTGACCGACATCGATGTCAGTTGCATTGTGCTGAAGCCAAATTTTTCCATCTTTGATATCAAAGTGTAGAACAGTGTAATAAACTCGTTCCAAACCTTTCCAACCGACTCGCATGAGTTGGTAATGATTCCGCACGGAGTCAAAAAATAGTTCGTTGTCTACGTCTTCGTTTCGGGATTTAAATTGACTATGCTTTTCTAACAGTGTTTGAATGCAGGATCGATAACGCTCTAACTT
>CAZZVG010000506.1:0-5348 GCA_964657295.1 Iningainema sp.
TTGCAGAAACTCAAGAATAGCTGCATTCACCGCCTTATTAGCACCAGATGACGCATCATGACTACAGTTAGGAAGAATTTTTAACTGGGCATCGGGGATAAGTTGGCGTAATTTTTCTCCATCTTGTGTCGGAAACCAACTATCTTGTTCACCCCATAAAATGAGTGTGGGAGACTTAATAGAATGAAGGTTATGTTGAATTTTGCTGAGCAAATTCGGTTTATTTACCTGCAAATGCTCAATTTCTTTCGCTGCTATTTGTAACTCTTCAGCAACTTTCGTCAGGGTACCTGGAAACTCAATGAATGGGTAAGTTATCCAGTATACATCTTCTTGAGTCAGTATTGATGGATCGAACAGCACCCCACGCCTTTCTATTGCCATGACTTCTCTTACCAATGGCGCAAGTAAGTGTGTCAAACGTAGAGTATCAATTGTTTGTACAATTTCTAAGGGTGCTTGAGCAAGTAAAGACATTCCCCAATGAGGTAAACGTTGAGGAAAAATAGGCACATTTACCACGACTAACTGTGCTATTAATTGAGGATACTCCTGAGCAAGGGCAAGGGCAATGACTGCTCCTAAAGATTCTGCTACGATGATGGCAGGTTCATCGGTTAACGCTTGAATAATTCTTGCTGACTCGATCATTTGATGACCGTTTTTTTCTCGACGTGATACAGGCTTCTCTGAAAAGCCGTAACCTTTGGCATCAAAACAAATAACCCGAAAATGTTGAGATAGTGGTTGGATGCTTTGACGCCAATTGTAACTCCAGCTGCCAATGCCGTGAAATAAAAATAGGGGTTTACCTGTACCTTTTTCGCCATAAGCGATTTTTACCGGATAGCCATCAGCATCAGTAATTATTAAATTTTGTCGTCCTTTGGGGAAAGTCTCTTGCCACCAATCTTTCATAATTTTTGTTAAGCTTCAACTTCCTGTTAAAAATGTCCACAGCAGTCTAATGACGACTACGGAAATTATTACCAAGCCAATAGCAATCAGTAACAGTCCAGCTAAAATAGTAAAGACAAACCACTTATCTGCGCTCTTTCTCTGATTGGGAAACTTTAAGTGATCTTCTAACAACCTGATATTGTACTCGTTGGCTGTCCATGCAAAATCAAATAAATCTCCCACCAATGGTATGGAACCCACCAAACCATCTATAGCTATATTTCCGAGCATTCTGCTTAAAGTCGCTGCAGGCGCACCCAATCGTGCAGCTTCTATGACAATATAGGCAGAAAGCACAACTCCTAAAAAATCACCCGCGACAGGTAGCAAGCCGATAATTGGATCTAAACCAACGTGAAGCTTGATTCCAGGAATCGTAATCACATTATCCAGTAAACGGCTCAGTTTACGCAGTCGTTTCAAAGTGGAGACTTTGGCGTTTGGTTGAATACTAGGAAACCGAACACGAGGTTGAGACATTGGCGCGATCTCGTTTCTGTGGTTACATCGCTCCATATTCTACTCTGATCCTAAAATTTTGGAAAGCCTTTATCGGTATATGTAACAATATTTACTAACAAAGATTTACGGGTGAAAAGCTATTTATTTCCTAATATATCCTTAATGGTACAAGCCGAACTCAACTTTGATCAGCTCAATCTAAAATCACGCTCCTCGCAACGGCTGGAACTTCAGGCGTTGCACGGCGCTGGCTCAAAAATCGCTCAATCCAAAATCGTATGACTCAAGAATTAACAAAACAGTGGTTGGAAGAAATTCAATCGCTTAAACAGCAAGTCGTCGAACTTCAAAAAGAACGAGACACTGGTTGGGAAAGTGCTGAAAAATGGCGTAAACTTTACAATACTGAAGCAGAACAACGCCGCGTAGATACTCAACTATCCCAACAGGCGATCGCATCTCTAAAAACCGAAATCCAAAAACTCCAGGGTAGTGCGCTTTTCCAACTTCATGATACAGCAGCAGCTACAGCTATTGTACAGGAAATCGAACAACTAAAATCAGTAGAAGAATTGCAAACTAAACTCATCGCCGTCTTCAAAGAACGCGATCGCCTATTATCACTATTAAAAACTGAGCAAGATAACCATGCCCAAACACGCAAAAGCCTCACCACAGCCTTGGGTGATGCCATTGACGGTTTAACAAAGGAAAGAGCAGAGGGGGTGAGGAGTTAGGAGATATAGAGACGCATCAATCATGGATTGCTGAGTTTAAGATTACCGATGTAATTCCCACTCACTCTCCCCCTCTCCCCCTCTCCTAAAATCCCATTGCCTCAGCTACGGTAAGAAGTTCAGGCTGAAGGCCTTGTTTAAATTGACTTTGATTGTGTTTAATAGCTGTGTCTGGATCTTTGAGTCCATTACCAGTGAGAACACAAACCACTGTTGCCCCAGAGGGAATTTGATCGGAGATTTGCAACATTCCTGCGACTGAAGCCGCACTAGCTGGTTCACAAAAAATACCTTCTTCTGATGCCAATAGTCTATAGGCGTCTAGAATTTCTGCATCGGTAACAGCATGGAAATTGCCCTGACTTGCTGATTTAACAGCGATCGCTTTTTCCCAACTAGCAGGATTGCCAATCCGAATTGCTGTGGCTATGGTTTCTGGATTTGTCACTGGTACCCCTGTGACTAAGGGGGAAGCACCTGCGGCTTGGAATCCCATCATCCGGGGTAAGCGATCGCACTTTCCGGCTTGATGATATTGACAAAACCCCATCCAATATGCTGTGACATTTCCGGCATTGCCTACGGGAATACACAACCAATCAGGTGAATTGCCCAAAGCATCGACAACTTCAAACGCTCCTGTTTTCTGCCCTTCCAAACGATAGGGATTGACTGAGTTCACTAAAGTCACTGGATAACTTTCGGCCATTTTGCGGACAATTTCCAGCGCTTGATCAAAATTCCCTTTAATTGCCAAGACTTCTGCCCCATACAGCAACGCTTGCGCCAGCTTACCGAGCGCTACATAGCCATCAGGAATCAGAACAAAAGCACGCATCCCGCCACGCCTAGCATAAGCCGCTGCTGCTGCTGAAGTGTTGCCCGTACTGGCGCAAATGACTGCCTTTGCTCCAGCTTCCTTTGCCTTGGAAATAGCCATTGTCATGCCCCGATCTTTAAAGCTTCCAGTCGGGTTGAGTCCATCGTACTTGACAAATACACGGACTTGTCTGCCGATGCGTTTGGCAAGAGAGGGTGCTGGAAGTAGAGGAGTATTCCCTTCGAGTAAGGTAACAATCGCTGTTTTTTCAATAATCGGCAAGTATTCGCGATAAGCTTCTATCAGTCCAGGCCAGGGTTGGCGATGAGATGTAGCAACAGGCAAGCTTAATGTCACAATGTTAATTATTATTAATTATTTTAGCAAATTGGTAAATGGTACATGGTAATTGAGTTTGACAGTTCCTTAATCATGATCTTTCCCATGCCCCATCAATCATCACCAGATTCTCCTTTAATTGGAACAAAATTATGGCGATCGCCGTCGTCCAATAACAAAGATTGAATTTCCTCATATAAACCTATAGGATTATGTAATAGTTTAATAAATCTTAATATTACACTATTATTGTAATATTCCTATTGGTGTGAATCACATTCTAAGTCTAGTTACCAATGTCTACATCTACTATTTCCCATATTGATTCCCAAGTTACGTGGGCTAGTCAGTTGAACAAATCTTTATATCAAATAGAGCAGCAAGTCAAGTTTATGAACTTGCAAGCAGAAATTGAGTCGCTTCTAAAAGAGTTAGAAAGCTTGAAAGTGGAACGGCAGGCGAGTACTAGCGATGAAATTAAGAATAATTGAGGTATTAAGAGGCAGTTGAAACCATTCCCGTATTCAGCTTCTCTAAAAAGCTCCGAATGTAGGTAAGGCTATCACTTGTCGTTTTGGGTTGCCCTTTCAACCAGGCGTTGGCTCGTTCTTGCCCGTGCTGAGTCGCTAAAATCAGAGTACCCCAAGCTTGTACTTCTGGTCGATTAGGGTTAACCCGCAATGTTGCTTCTACACGATTCCACAACCGTCCTTCATCTGCTTTGAGTAGAGTAGCGATCTCTTGTGCATTCTCTGGCGTTGCCGCAAACACCTGCAAAGCCTTTCCCCAGCGCCCATCAACTAAATCCGCCAGCACTTGTTGACTTGGGCTTGCCCAACTGATATCGGCTTGGTTTTTAGTTAATTGAGAGTGTAGGCGAATCAAATCGATTTGCGCTTGTGCAGCTTCTGGAATTCGTCCTTTTCGCTGCTTCTTAATAAATTGTAACCATTCAAAAGCAGGTGTCCACAATCCATGACGAGCAATTAACAAAGCATTTTGGTAAGCTGAATCCTGAAAAGCAGCAGGTGTAAGAGAAATTGCTTCAAGTTGGATCGGACAGAGGATAAACTTGACAGGTTTGACTTGATAAACACGCAACTGAGGTTCTAAACCTACCGTTTGATCAACAACTAACTCTTTGAGACTACCATTCGTTGCCGGTAGCCATTGAGGTAGTTGTCCAGTCGTACTTGTCCAAGGCAACATTAATTGGAGATGATTGTGTTCGGGATTATAGTACACAATGTCACCATAGGCGATCGCATTCAAGCCAGAAATCCGCTCACCCCGCAAATAAAACCAGACACCCGATGGTGGAGTACCGTCTTCAAAACGTCCTATTTGACTCAGAGGTAAAGTATTGCCGCTCCCTTGAAAGTCATCTGTTGTACGATCTAAAATAGCGAATACAGAAGATTCTTCTGGTCCAGAGACAGAGAGTTGAGTTGCCAGATGGTAGTATTTTCCAGGCAGCTCAGTTGATCGCTGATAAATTCTCAGTTCAACTAGATATTGACAATCTGACTGACAATGGGTACTTTTGTGAAAAACTGGTAGTAAAAAAGATTTTGTTGTCTCACTCTCCAAAGGCAAGATTTCGCCAGCTAACTCTCCCTGCTGACTCAAGGAGGCTTGAATTTGTTCGAGTGTTTGAGAGCTTTCTTCATTCCTCACTGGAATCTTCGCCCATTGAGGCAAAACTTGATTTAACCCAACGAGCTGCTTTGGATTAAACATAAATTGGATGCTCACCCAAATAAACGTTGTCATCAAACCAGCACTAATCAACAAAACCACCAATACTACTATTGACAAAATCCATTTCTTGTGACACCCATAAGTTACATTAGCCTTACCTTTCTGTGAAGCATTCAAAGGCGACTGCTTTTTCATAATTTTTTTAGAGACGCACTTCTTCGCACTGGAATTTAGCTGATTTTGTCTGTGGGGTTTTGATGACGGATTTACCATGCTACTTCTCAGTACATTCAATCAGTATTTTGCCCAAAGTCTTTTCTTTTATACTC
>CAZZVG010000507.1:0-1169 GCA_964657295.1 Iningainema sp.
TAAGCGACCTTTGGAATCTAAAATAGCCATAACAATTTTTCCCGGATTCAGAACAGAGTAATTAATTGTAGTAGCAGGGGTAGGCATGGGGACGCGGCTCTATTCCTGACAATGTAGGAACGATCAGCAGCAGGGCGTTTATAGTCATGCGACAGTCTATCACAAGTTACAAAATTCCCAACTGACTACTCAGTTGGTATTTCTAATCGCAAAGCTGCCCTATAGTCAAGCGGCTTCCGTTTAAAATGCAACTTATTAAGCTCCCAATCCGTCCCATTATCTTACTTTCTCCCAAAAGCATTTTCAGACCGGATTATTTATGAATTGGAAACGCTTTGCTGTAAAATCCCGGTTTTCTCCAAGTCGGTGGTTCTATCCGTTGATTTCGGTGGTAGTCGCCTTGGGTATTTGCCTAAACACACCGTTGCCGTCCCGTGCTTTCGACTGGTTGCCTCTACTTCAGCAGGGATTTCAGGCAATTCAGCTTTCTAATATATCGGATCGTCAGGAAGTAGAGCTAGGCAAGCAGATAAATCAGCAGCTTGTCAGCAGTAATATTAAGCTTTACCGCGATCCTGAGGTGAATCGCTATGTGCAGCAAGTTGGTCAGCGCTTGGTAGCTGATAGCGATCGCCCCAACCTCCCCTATACTTTTCAAGTCGTTCAAGATAACAGTATAAATGCTTTTGCTACTATGGGTGGCTATGTTTATGTCCACACAGGTTTATTGAAAGCCGCCGACAATGAAGCCCAACTAGCAAGCGTTCTCGGTCATGAAATGGGCCACATCGGTGGGCGACATGCGATCAAACAGATGCAGCAAACCGCGATCGAAAATGGTCTGTTAACAGCATCTGGATTAAACCGTTCTCAAGTGCTGCAACTTGGTGTACAAGTCGCACGAAACCTTCCGCGCAGTCGCAAAAATGAATTTGAAGCTGATCAAAGAGGATTAAAAACTTTGGGACGCGCTGGTTATGCCCAATCCGAGATGGTTTCCTTTATGAAAAAACTTCTCAAACTACCTGCCGCCGGTCCCGCATTTTTAAGCAACCACCCTGCAACAGGTGATCGCGTTGCCGAACTTCAACGCGAAATTAACCATCAACCGACTAATGGGAGTCAGGGGTTAAATGATAGTGTTTATAAAACAAATATTCAAGCATTAC
>CAZZVG010000507.1:1179-5338 GCA_964657295.1 Iningainema sp.
TTGTTAATTGTTAATTGTTAATTGCAATTAACCATCAGCCATTAACAATTAACCTCATCTTCGCTTACCGCGTTCAATGTCGATCTTGGCTGGGTTGACAGTTGTCACCGCTTCTTGTATTGGTAGGGTGCGGAGGTTGTGATGTTTGAGGACATTGACTTGATAAACAATCCAATTTGTGACATCGAGTCCTGTTAACCAGCCACTCCGAGGATGATAAGCACCAGTATCTATGTCAAGCCAACCCTGTCCTTTCGCCAGTTTACCAGGAGCTACACCAGGTAGAGTAAAGGTAATTGTGTGACCAACGACAATTAGCTTATTGGGAAAGTAGGGCTGATCAATACTGTGAAATCTATCTCGCACCCAGCAAAGCTCTTCTGCAGTTTGTTCAGCTAAGGGAATCAAAGGATCGACACCAGCATGAGCCAACCAAATATCACCCAGATCGAGATAAATGGGCAGCGTCTGGAACCATTCCACATGATCCTGAGGTATTGTTGCTTGTTGGTAACTAGCAATTGTTGCATATCCTCCACCCTGAAGCCATGCTTGCACTGCTGAGTTGGGGATGTTGGAGTTAGTCAGAATGTTTAATAACATCTGCTCGTGATTCCCCAGCAGACAATAGTAAGGACTTTCCTTGACAAAATTAACAACTTGTGAACTTTTGGGACCACGATCAATTAAGTCACCAAGAAAATAGACTTGATCGTCAGAATTAGGAGCGATCGCCTCCAACAGAGTCATTAAGCCATCGTAATGACCGTGAACATCCCCAATAATAATTCGGCGGTGGCTATTTGCGCTCATCAGAATAAATGCTTGCGATAATTTTGCATATGATGAATGCTACAGTCTAAACTACTTGAATTCCGTGAATTACAGACACTTACTGCAACCAATACAGAGTATTCCACGCCCAACAATCGGCGACAAAGTCATGTTTCTGTAACAAAGTTCAATAGTGCCTCAGTTGTAGATCAGCGGTAAAATTGTGTCTCATGAATACAATTTTACCTCAAGATTCCTGAGGTAGCTCCGCCATCGGATTTCCCAGCAGTTCTGCAACTACCGTCTCACCACTAACAGCTTCTAGGCGTTACCGTGCAAGCCTCCTTGCTGATAAAAGTGATAAGATTAACCATGTATAGTTTTTGTCAATCTCGCTCTTGCCAATTTTATTAGCCTATGACTTCAGTTCTACAAGTAGGCGATCGCAAGATTGCTGCTGATGAAATCATTTTCCTAGTTAAGCAGTATGGAATACTACCGCAGTTACTACGAGAAATAATTATCGAGCAGGCACTTGCTGATTTTCCTTTAACACCAGAAGAAACGATGCAGGCATATAAGCAATTCTACCAAGAGCAGAAGCTGAATGAGGAAGTAGAATTACAAGCATGGTTAGAAGCTCGTGGGCTAGAACGCGAACACTTAGATTACTTAGTCACACGTAACATCAAACTGGAACGTTTCAAGAAAGCGACTTGGGGAGATAACCTGGATTCATACTTCCTTAAACGCAAGCCGCAGTTAGATCGGGTCGTTTATTCTCTGCTTCGGGTCAATGATCTTGGGATCGCCCAAGAGCTTTACTTCCGAATCCAAGAAGGAGAACAATCGTTTAGCGACCTTGCACGCGAGTACTCTCAAGGGCCTGAAGCTCAAACAGGAGGTACTCTAGGTCCAGTGGAGTTGGGACTTCCCCATCCAGTTTTAGCCAATATGCTGGCGTCAAGTCAGTCAGGTCAACTTTTGCCACCAGCTCGTTTAGGAGAATGGTTCATCATTGTACGCGTAGAAAAGTTTCTGCCGGCTCTGTTAGATGACGAAATGCAGACGCGGCTGATAAATGAACTGTTTGAAAACTGGCTACAAACTCAGGTAAAAGAGTCTCTACAGAAAGATTTGCTAGTCTCAAGCGTGAAAGAATAATTTATGGTCACTCTACTGAGTTGTGAATTTATGAAGGTTTGAATCCTTCAGTAATTGCATCTGTTGTTCTTAGATCTTCTTCACTATTATGCTGAATTTTCGAGTTTATGCAAATTGAGCACGTTCACTTCTATGTAGAAGATGCCAAAGTGTGGCGAGATTGGTTTGTCAGCCATTTGGGTTTTCAAGTGGTAGCAAATTATGCTATGCCAAGAGAAAAGTCCTTTCACACCTGCACGGAGGTTGTAAAAAGTGGTTCCGTCTACTTTTTGCTATCTTCACCGTTGTTATCTACGAGTCCAGTGGCTGAGTTTCTGCGTCAGCACCCCCCTGGTGTCGCGGATCTCGCTTTTCGTGTTGAAGATGTAGAAACGGCGATCGCGTTTGCGTCGGCTCACGGTGCGGAAATTATACAACCAGTTCAACAATATCAACAGGGGGAAGTTGACATCAAGTGGGGTAAAATTGCTGCTTGGGGTTCTCTAATACATACTTTGATCGAAAGAAGGGAGAATTCTTTCCCATTAGCCTCATCTTCGCCCTCTTTTGTGACCGCTATCGATCACATAGTACTGAATGTGGCAGCTGGAGATTTAGAGCCTGCCGTGGCTTTATACGAAAATATTCTTGGTTTTCAGCGTCAGCAAAGGTTTAAAGTTCAAACTGATCGCTCTGCCTTACACAGTCAAGTCATGGGATCGCGTAACGGTAGCATACAATTGCCAATTAATGAGCCGGCTTCAGCTAATTCCCAAATTCAAGAGTTTCTAGATGTGAACAAGGGAGCAGGTATTCAACATATCGCCTTGCGTACAGACAACATCATTAATGCGGTAGCGAGATTTCGCATCTGTGGTTTATCCTTACTCCCAATCCCCAACAGCTATTACTCTCAAGTGGTACAAAGACAAGAACTTCCTCTGTCTGATGACGAATTTCAGGCGATCGCCCAACAGGGAATTCTTGTAGATTGGAGTCAACAGACTCCTCAAGCACTATTACTGCAAATTTTTACTCAGCCCATTTTCCGACAGCCAACTTTTTTCTTTGAGTTTATTGAACGTCGTTTTCAAGCTCAAGGTTTTGGTGAGAGAAATTTTCGCGCTTTATTTGAAGCGATAGAACGAGAACAAATAAAACGAGGTCATCTGGTTGATTCTGGTTCTTGAATTCTCAGAATCACGAGTGAAAGTAAAGTGGTATTCTGTCAATATTTGCTAAATTTTCATAAAATTATGTTAAGAATTATTACAGACTTTGATGGTCCAATTATTGATGTTTCCGAACGTTATTACCGTGTCTATCAAGACTGTCTGGAGAAAACTCGACGCTCCTCCCAGGAGGTGAAACAACTAACTAAAGGGGAATTTTGGCAGCTAAAGCGATCGCGCACATCTGAAAAACAAATTGGGATTATTTCCCTTTTAGATGAAACACAAGCACAAGATTTTGCCCAGCTAAGACGACAAATTATACATACAGAAGATTACTTCAAGTACGATACTCTGGCTGCGGGCGCAGTAGATGCACTGTCAAAAATTCAGCTTGCGGGAGTTGATTTAGCAGTGATGACGATGCGTCGAGTTTGGGAACTAGACTATGCTTTTAAGAAATGCGATTTAGAGAGATTTTTTCCAGAAAATCGCTGTTACTGCTTGACCAATGACTACGTGAAAACCCGTGACATTGATGATAAACCATTATTAATGACACGAGCCTTGGCGGAGCTACCAACTGCTTGTGATACTTGGATGATAGGTGATACGGAAGCCGATCTCACTGCAGCTAAGAAACATAATATCAAGGCGATCGCGGTAGAGTGTGGTATCCGCGATCGCCAACAATTAGAAACCTATAATCCTGACATGATTGTCAAGGACTTAAGCGTTGCTGTGGACTTCATCCTCTCTTTAAAACAGTGATGAGTAACCTAGCGTAGAAAGCTATTTATTACCCACAACAGTACAAAAGTTACCACTGTTGAAAATTGATTTGGACTCAGAGTTACAAATTCACGCATTGGGGGAACAACGAAGCCTGCTATGAGTCCTGCAGCAAGTAAGCCGATGATTAAACCGAGTAATGTAAACAAAACGGCTCGACCAAACTTGCCTTCCTTACGATTGAGAAAATAAATACTAATACCTACTCCTACAACCAATGCTAACTGCAAAACTTGATCGTTCCCAGAGGGCAAAACCCCTTCGCTTCTCATAGGATA
>CAZZVG010000508.1:0-5337 GCA_964657295.1 Iningainema sp.
ACCGAGGGGTGTTGCTCTGCAACGGTCATCACTGGTGCAAACGTTTTCCCAAGTTTGAGGGAGAATTTAATGGAGAAATTATCCATTCTAAAGATTACAAACAACCACGGCAGCTTGAGGGCAAACGAGTTTTAGTGATCGGTGGAGGAAACTCAGCCTGTGATTTGGCAGCAGAAGCAGCTCGTGTGGGAGCTAAGTGTGTTCTGAGTATGCGCGAATCAGTGTGGTTCATCCCCAAGTCATTTGCTGGTGTTCCAGTTGCTGATTTAATAAAATGGTGGATGCCACAATGGTTTCAGCGGCTGATGTCTTACGCAATTATACGTCTAACCTTTGGCAGACACTCTGATTATGGTCTATCCCAACCCAACCATCGAGTTTTTGATAAGCACCCGACTTTAAATAATGAGGTGCCCTACTACATCAAACATGGACGAATTATTCCCAAACCCGCCGTGCGTCGTTTTGATGGCTGGGATGTCGAATTTGTTGATGGTAGTCGAGAAGCATTTGACTTGATTGTTTGTGCAACAGGTTACCACGTCGCTTATCCCTTCCTACCAAAAGAACTTCAGCGTGTTGAAGGAGCTGTGGTTCAATGCTATGGCAACTGTTTTTTTGATGATTACAAGGGGCTTTATTTCATCGGTTGGGGACAGGCACGAGGCGGAGTCGGCTCACTCATTGCGGCTTATGGTTCGCTATTCACCCGTTATCTTCAGCTCCAGGATGAACTTAATGTGCCTATTGGGTTAGTTTTTAAAGAAATAGGACAACAGCTGCCAAAAACCCATCTGGCAGATCCCCAGGAGATTTTTAGGCAATTAAAATTGGCTAATTTTTTATTTAAGGCGATCGCCAAAAAAGCACACCAGATTGATGCTCTTCATCCTAACTTTAGTAACAAGCCACTCCCCTTTTTGCAAAATAGTCAGCAAAATGAGTTATTAGTGGGGTGAAAGTGGGAGTGGGATTTGGTGTTGCATAAATAAATTAGCCTCACGCATTCGGCGGAGCCGTTCTCGCAGAGTAGGCGCAAAGGCGCAAAGAATGGTAGAGGCTTGATTGCAGCTATGAGTCTACAGTATGAAATGTTGGATTTAGCGTCGCCGCAGGATTTGATTCCAAGTGGCTCCGCCAGCGATACCATCCGGTTCTAAACCATAGCGTTTCTGCACAGATTGCACTGCCGCTTCTGTTTGTAAGCCGAAGTCTCCATCAATATTGGCGTCAAAAAAGCCCAGCTTTTGCAGCCGTTGTTGTAGTTTAACAACTTCTGGACCGTGCATTCCTTTACGTAAAATTGGTAATCCTTCGGAAGTGTACTGGAGAGATGGAGTTTGCGGATTTGCGGCTTGCTGACGAACAGTTGACTGTGAACGAGAGGTTTGCTGAGTATGAGAGGAGGATGATTGTTGTACGGTTCTCTGTGAAGTGGAGTTTGTTGTCCGTGTTGGGGGTTTTGGTTCGGGTTTGGAATTGACAACCTGAGTATTGTTGGGTGTCTTCGATGTTATGGGTTTTGGTTCAGGGTTAGAAGTTGGAGACGTTGCGGGTGTTGGTTCAGGGTTAGAAGTTGGAGACGGAAAAGAAGACGGATTGGCATTTGGTGAAGGGGTAGGAGATGAGGCAACTGTTTCGGCAGGGAAAAGTTTTTGCCAAGTACTTGCATCAACAATGCCATCTGGTTTCAACCCTGCTGCTTGCTTAAAGCGAGAAACAGCTGTCGCTGTCGTAGGATTGTACACTCCATCTACTTTACCCGTGTAAAATCCTAAAAGCTTCAAAGCTGCTTGCAGTTCTGACACAGACTCCCCTTGGCTACCAACTTTAAGGGTAGGACGGTTGAACGAACTTCTTGGAGTTCCCGATGTAGTTTGTGCAATTTTTAATGGGGCTGCCACTGATACTACCCCAAGGAGTCCAACAAACAAAGGCACATACAGTAATATTCCAATCATTGGTAAAGATTGAAATCCCTGCTTTTGTTTGACTCTAATGCAATTTGCTGTCTGAGTCGTTGAGCTAGTAACGCTCAATAAACTTGCTTTTATCCTGCCTTTCATGGTATTTGCCCCCGGTAAATTTCTGCTAACACACTTACTTATACATTGGTGTAGAATGCACTTAGGGTGGTAGTTGCGGTCTGAATTCCACGCAGGATCTGAAATAAAATGCGCGATCGCCTCTGCCCGACAATCTGTGTGAACAAGATTCTTGTTCTAAAGTGGACGAGCGAAGAATGGAATGGTTGAGCGGGATCAAACTCCATGCCCTACCGAGGAATCGCACTATTGACTGCATCTTCTTGACCGACTAAAGATACATAAGGTTCCCGTAAATATTGGCAAGCTACGGCGATCGCATCTGTAGCAGTGACAGCCATTATTTCCTCCTGGAATTTTCGATCAAAATCAATTCCCAACCCTAAGATTTCATACCAGCCGTATATCTGAGAAATTTGTGCATTAGTCTGTTTGCCCAAGGCATATTGTCCCAGGATCTTATTCTTAGCTGCGGTGAGTGCATCTTCCTCCAGTTGATTCCGACAAAGGAGATCAACTTCTGCCCACAATCCAGCGACAGCTATTTTGGTGTTCTCTGGAGCTGTCCCCATGTAAACGACAAATGATGCGGGGAACAACCTTGTTGGGTAAAAAGCGGATACATCGTAAGCTAAACCGCGCTTTTCGCGTAACTCGACAAACAAGCGACTGGAAAGCCCATTTCCCAAATACGTAGATAGCAACTTCAGTGCAGCGTAGTCAGGAGAAAGCACTGATGTTCCCAAATAACCCAGCATAACAATAGATTGCTGTGTTTGTTTGTATGTAGCTTTGTGCTGCGGTTCGACAGTGAGAGGACAATTCAGTATTGGTTGTGGTAGTTCGCCTGATGCTTGCCAATCACCAAACACTTCTTCCACTAGGGCAACGGTATCTGCTATTGTTAGTCTCCCTGCAATACTGATGACGACATTATCCGGACGGAAATATGTCTGATGATACCGCACCAAATCCTCACGTCTTAAGCTGTTCATGGTGATTTCATCCCCCAGTGCCGACATGGCATAGGGATGATTTTGATACATTATCTGCTGCAGTTGCTCGAAGGCGATGGAGAATGGCTGCTCTTGTTGTGAGCGAATATCTTGTAGAGCAATACGCCGTTCTAGTTCTACTTCGGCTTCGGGAAATGTCGGATTTCGCAAAATCCGTGCCGCCAATCTCAGAATTTCGGCAAAATCTGCCGTTACCGTTTTCAATGACAATAAAAAATAATCAGCAGATGTATCCGCACTCAAGCTTGCTCCCACTGACTCTATTTGTTCGGCAATTTCCAAACTAGAGAGGTTGTCACATCCCTTTGTTAGTACTGTCGATAGTAAATACGTTAACCCAGCTTCAGTGCGTTTTTCATAACAACTACCAGCCCGCACAAAAATCCGCGCTGCCACAATATCTGCAGATGGATTCTCTGTTACCACCAGCACAATGCCATTGTTTAGTACAGTGCGATGAATTGTCGATTTTGGTAGCAAGGTTGTCATTTATGGTTATAATTGTTGATTGTTGATTGTTAATGGTTGATTGCAATTAACTATTAACAATCAACCATTAACTTTATACTGGTTTGAGTACTGTAACGGCGTAATTGTTGGGTGAAAGATACTCTTGTGCGAGTTTTTGCAACTCTTGAGTATTGAAGGATTGAATGTGCTGGGGATAAGTGACTGATAATTCAGCCTGGGCGATGGTGTTGTAGTAGCCATAAAGTCCCGCTAGCTGATTTGGTGTTTCCGTAGAAAAGGCATAGTCATTACACAACAGCCTTTGACATCGGGCAAGTTCGCGATCGCTTATTCCCTCTGAAAGCAGATTGTGTAAGTGAAGGCGAATGAGCGACTCAACGCGCTCGATATCTTCTGGTTCTAACCAGACAGTAATGGTAAATAAACTGGATTCTCGTTGTAGGGAAAAATTACTGCAAATACCTTGTACCAGTTGCTTGTCTTCTCGCAAATCGCGTACTAAACGAGAAGTTCGTCCTTCTGTCAGCAAAACTGAGAGCAAATCCAAACCATAGGAGGTACGGAGTTGTTCTACACCAGGTTGCGTCCATCCGATGAGCAATCTCGCCTGTTCTAAACCAGGTAAATACATTTCTTGACGGCGAGCAACACTCTTGACTGGTTCGGCCACTTCCAATGTTTGTGGACAAGAGGAGCAGCGATCGCTAAAATTAACAAATGTGCGACTGACTAAATCCAAAGTTTGCTGCTCAGCGATTCCCCCCACAATGACGACTGTCATATTTTCTGGTTGGTAGCGATCGCGGTGAAAACAACGCATTGCTTCTGGTGTCTGCTGCATTAGTTCAAGCTCACTGCCTAGCACAGAACGTCCGTAAGGATGATGCTGGTACATGTTAGACATCAGTGCTTGAAATCCTTGCCAATCGGGATCGTCATTCGCTTGACGGATTTCTTCTAACACCACATCCCGTTCTCGGAAGAATTCTTCATCTGGTATTGCCGCATTCAGCAGCAGTTCCCCCAATTGCGGCAAAGTGTCTTCCAGATAAGCAGAAGCTGTCGTCAGAGAGTAATGGGCGTAATCATGACTGGTGGCTGCATTAGTCACTCCACCTCGGTTTTCAATTTGCTGATCGAACATGCCCGGAGGTAGCGATGCAGTCCCTTTGAAAATCATGTGTTCTAGAAAGTGAGCCATGCCATACAACGGTTTTGGCTCATAGTTGGCACCAGCACGCACCCAAATATCTGCTACCACCACAGGAGTGGAGGGAATGTCTTGATGAATCAACGTTAAACCGTTCTCTAGTTTAATGACCGAGGCTGGAAACACGGTATTGGTTAGTTTTGATAACAATTTATTACAGTTTCAACCACAAATTAGCCACAATTTTATAAATTTTAACTCTTATTGATCCCTAATTTAGAATCAATTGCTACAGATTTTTTCTTCGAGTTGGCGACGTTTCCCTGACTTCCTACTCGCTATCCCTAAATAATTAAAGCTCCCGCGTCTATACTGACTTTGGGAGCTAGAATTTTTGAGTTCACCGCAACGCCGTTTTACCTAAGTTTTTGACCTGGTTTAACCAGGTGGGAACCAGCATCTGACGCTTAAAGTTTCCGGGTACAAGCCCGGTATACTGCCACGAGACTTTTTTGGCTCCCTTATCACTAAAGGCATAGATCAAAAAACTTTTTGGCAGTCACCAACGTTGTAGTGTAACAACTTCATTATAGCTGACAGATAGAAGTTGTGTGTCCATAATTGAAAATTTTTCGCTCAAGCGCAAAAATTGAGA
>CAZZVG010000509.1:0-5328 GCA_964657295.1 Iningainema sp.
CAATTCTGCCAGACCGGATCGACGATTGCATCAACACCCCCCTGAACGGTTACCACGAAAAAATCTTGAGGGTTGGAAATGCCAGTCGCATTATTAGGGAAAATGTTGACCATAAAGTAGCAAATATCTTAGAAGCAGCACATCAGAATGATTCCAGTTTAATTTTATTTTTGCTTCAGCAGTTAGTACCTGAATACATACCACAAAAATCAACTGCCGATTTATACGCAAGTATTACCAAAGAAAAAACAAGTAGGTATTTTTAACTTAATTCAGGCTGAACAAAGTTCTGACAGGAGATGTCAGCCCTTTGTTAACTTGACAATCCCTTTAGGAGTATTTTATGAGCCATGAGGTTGAGGCAATCCGTCTGCGTTATGCTCGCCGCAAGCAACTCCCAGAATCATCCTTGTACGATCCTTTGAATGCGTCTCGATATATGACGTATCAAGAAAAACGGCGTGCATTCATTCGCTGGATTCATTCGTCTGGTTTAGCACCTGTTCAAGATAAACGAGTCTTAGAGATTGGATGTGGTTCTGGAGATAATTTGCTTCAGTTTATATGTTTAGGTTTTCAACCAGAAAACTTGGTCGGAAATGAACTTTTAGAAGAAAGCGCTTTTAATGCCCGACGTTTACTACCAGCAGGAGTTCAAATTTTAGTTGGGGATGCTTCAATGCTAGAGGTGAAAGAGGGTTTTTTTGATGTAGTTTTTCAGTCAACAGTTTTTACTTCTATTTTAGATGAAAGCTTCCAGCAAAAGTTAGCAAATTGTATGTGGTCAATGGTTAAACCAGGCGGGGGAGTACTTTGGTATGACTTTACATTCAATAACCCTAAAAATCCAGATGTTAGAGGAATTCCGGTTCGACGAATCCGCGAATTATTTCCTGATGGGGACATTAAAATATGGCAATTAACCTTAGCACCACCTATTAGCCGACGAGTTACAAAAATTGCTCCAAGTCTTTACAGTTGGTTTAATATGATGCCATTTTTACGTACTCACGTCCTAGCTTGGATTAAAAAAAATTAATTTTTAACAGTTATTTAGGAGCAACCTTCATCTTAATGAATGGGTAAATTATTATGGAAAATTTCTTACCTTTTGCTTTACCTGATATTGGAGATGAGGAAATCGCTGAAGTAGTTGATTCCCTAAAATCTGGTTGGCTAACGACAGGACCTAAGACCAAAAGATTTGAAGAGAATTTTGCTGAATTTGTTGGGGGTGATGTTGAGGCGATCGCCGTCAACTCGGCAACGTCAGGATTGCACTTAGCACTAGAAGCGTTGGGTATTGGTCCTAACGATGAAGTTATCACCACAACCTATACCTTTACAGCTACTGCAGAAGTAATTCGTTATCTCGGTGCAAATCCAGTTTTTGTTGACATTGACCCAGTCACTCTTAACATTAATCCTGCAAAAATTGAAGCGGCAATTACACCACGTACTAAAGCAATCATACCTGTCCATTTCGGCGGACTTGCCGCTGACATGAAGCCAATTTTAGAAATAGCTCGAAAGCACGGATTGAAGGTGGTCGAAGATGCGGCTCATGCTCTACCCACTACTTATCAGGGTAAATTAATAGGCTGTCTAGAAAGCGATGTGACAGTCTATAGTTTCTACGCAACTAAACCAATTGCTACAGGCGAAGGAGGGATGCTGGTAACCCGTAACCCTGAGATTGCCAAGCGTTGTCGTGTAATGCGGTTGCATGGCATTAGCCGCGATGCCTTTGATAGATACACCTCAAACAAACCTAGTTGGCATTACGAGGTAATTGCTCCCGGATTCAAATACAACATGACTGATTTAGCTGCTTCTCTCGGTATCCATCAGTTGAAAAAGGCTTGGGTACTTCAACAAAAACGAGAAGAGATAGCCAAGCAATATGATGCAGAGTTAACCAATCTACCTTTACTTTTGCCTTCAAAACCTAGCTATGGTGATATCCATTCATGGCATCTGTATGTCATTCGTTTAGAAAGTTATCTAAAAGTTAGTCGGGATAAATTTATTGAGCAGATGGCTGCTCAAGGAATTGGTTGTAGTGTTCATTACATTCCCCTACACTTTCACCCCTATTGGCGTGATACCTATAACCTGCGCCCGGAAGATTTTCCCTACGCCTCATCAGCCTATGAAAGTGTAGTGAGCTTACCAATCTACACAAAAATGACTGAAGCAGATCAAGAACATGTCATTGAAGCAGTGAAGAAATCTTTAGTTTGATAATATGGTAAAGCGAATTTTTGATTTATCTTTTGCCTTAGTTGGCATCATTATCCTCTTGCCTTTATTTTTGATAATGGGGGCATTGATTAAGCTAGATTCCCCCGGACCTGTTTTTTTTCGTCAAATTAGGATAGGACAATTCGGACAAGAATTTCGCATATACAAGTTTCGCTCAATGGTAGCTAATGCAGAGGCATTAGGAAAACAAATTACAGTTGCCAAAGATCAGCGCATCACTCGCGTGGGTAGATTTTTAAGAAAATCAAAGCTAGACGAATTGCCGCAATTATTCAATGTTTTAAAGGGGGAAATGAGTCTAGTCGGTCCCCGTCCGGAAGTACCAAAGTACGTTGCTTTATATATGGCTGAGCAGCGTCAAGTGTTAAAGGTACGTCCTGGCATAACCGATCTAGCTTCAATTGAGTTTCGCAATGAAAATGAACTTCTAGGAAGTACTCACAGTCCTGAAGATCTCTATATTCAGGAAATTATGCCTAAAAAATTGGAGTTAAATATGAAGTATATTGCTCAGGCTAGCCTGGGTTTCGACCTACTTATTATCTTCCAAACACTGTGGCGAGTGCTTCTAGATTAGACAAGTATTGTCAACTTAATAGTGGTTCTTAATTGAATGCACTACATTGTAGGAAGGGCGTCTCGCCCTTCCAGGTTGGGCTTGACATCTCTCAATAAATTTTCAGTGTAGCGTGCGCTCACATGAGAGGTTTGCCTTTCTTTGGCGAACATACAGATTTGAATATCAGAAGTAAATTGTGTTTTCATGTGCAATTAAAATCCAAAATAACACAATCCCCTGGCTAGTTAAACCAGGAGTATTGCGAAAAATTAACTTCATCTTTACAATCGCTGTAGTAAGCTGAGACCATGAGTATCAGTGCCACAGGTATTGAAAAGACCGTACTCACTAGCCAACTGCTGCACCTGTTTTGACTCTAAGGCGCTAGGTCTCCAGGGGTTGGGGTTATTGTAGGCATAGAAAGTTTCCACACCATCGATACCAACTGCAGCAGCTGCCGGAATCAAGTCCAAATGCGATCGCTTATAACGAGCTGGGTGAGCCAGCACTGCTAGTCCCCCGGCTTTATGAATAGCAGCAATCACGTTAGTTGCTTGATATTCTTCGTCTGTAGTAGCTTTCCTTTGAATGTATGGTTTGATACTAGATTCATTTGGATCGAAAGCATAGCCCAAAATATGAACTTCAATATTGAGAAGGTTGGCATTAATTTCCACACCACTCCACAGATGAGGAGCATTTGCACTCTTGTTATTCCACTTCCACTTTTCCAACCAGTCACGAGCTAATTGGTAGCCATCTATACAATGATGATCGGTAATGGCAAGCCCTTTTAAACCAATGGCGATCGCCTGCTCCATCAGAGTATTTGGTTGCAACCTGCCATCAGAGTAGACAGTATGCATGTGAAAGTTAAAACACCTCGGACAACTTTGTGCATCAATGCTCTGGAATACCTGCCTCAAAAGTTCCTCTTCAGCAGAAGTCCGGGAAAAATTGACAGTCATAACCCCCAGTTGTACACTCATACGCTATTCTTAACAATGGAATACCAAACACTTATAGCCTGTAAGCCCTCAGCACTATCAACTAGTCCAAGACGGCGGAAATTAAGCTACCATTCAAAATCAGCTAAAAGCTTACATCATAAGCTTTTATAATTTTTAATTTTTAATTTTTAATTCCGCGAAGCGGTACTAGTGTTATTAGCAATTTTCTGGGCATCATTGGCAAAGTTTTTCAATATGTTAAGACTACGTTAGCAAATTCAAAGGCTGGCGAGCGTGAATATTTTAGATTAGTGCTATCAGTAAAAGTAATCATTATTACATAAGTATTAAATAAATCCCCTAAAATTACGAATAGCAAATAATTATTAAAATATTTGGTATAAAAGTGCGAGATCAAACACAAAGAACTCCACCCGATTAAAGTCTAATGTTATAATTTATACATATAATCCCAATAATTCGCCTGAGCCAGTAATGACTTCACCGATTGCAAAAGCTGCAATATTTTGTAATTCAAAGTAAGAAATAGTCTGTTTTGCTTGATGGGGAGGTACCAATAGTACAAATCCAATCCCCATGTTGAAAGTGTTATACATAGCTTGAGGACTGACCGCTCCAGCTGAAGCCAACCACTGAAATACAGGTGGGATCGACCAACTGTCGGGATCAATTTTAATCGCTTGCTCCAATCCTAAGCATCTCGGCAAATTTTCCGGCAACCCTCCGCCTGTGATGTGAGCCATACCGTGAATTTCCAATCCGGCTTGACGCGCCGCCAAGACTGGTTTGACGTAAATCCGCGTGGGAGTGAGGAAAGTTTCTCCGATCGGCTGACCGCCAAGCAATTCTGGGCAATCGCTCCAGGAAAATCCTTTTTCACTGACAATCTTCCTTACCAAACTAAAGCCATTACTGTGTACACCAGCACTGGAGAGCGCGATCGCCACATCCCCTACTTGTACCTGGGAACCATCCAGCATCTGGCTTTTTTCCACAATTCCCACACAAAACCCAGCCAAGTCGTACTCACCCAGTTGGTAGAAACCAGGCATTTCTGCCGTTTCTCCTCCTAATAAGGCACAACCGGCTTGCTTACACCCATTCGCTATACCCGTAACAACCTGAGTCAGTTGCTGTTTGTCTAGCTTACCTGTTGCGACATAATCTAAAAAAAACAGTGGTTCTGCACCAGATGTCAACACATCATTAACGCACATCGCCACTAAATCAATGCCAACGGTGTCATGACTGTTAAGAACATGAGCAATAGATAGCTTTGTACCCACACCATCAGTCCCCGAAACCAAAACAGGTTCCTTAAAACCTCCTGGTAGTTGAAAGCAGCCACTGAAGCCACCCAGTCCACCAATGACCTCTGGTCTAAAGGTGCTGTGAACCAAATTGCGAATTTGATCTACAAACGCTCGACCAGCCTCAACATCAACTCCTGCATCCTTATAATCCATATTTGTATTTAGTTATAGCAGTCCTATTTGATTTATGAACAAGGAGGACAAGGGAGACAAGGGAGAC
>CAZZVG010000510.1:0-5323 GCA_964657295.1 Iningainema sp.
GGTTGGAATTTGCTGGCGGAGAATCTGTCGGAAACTCTCAAATCGCGTTTTATTTACTCCCCTGGTAAAGTTACAGTCCGAGGTTTGGCAGTTCTCAAAGCAGATCAACAATTGCAAACCCTAATTGATGCTTTTGGGAAAATGCAGGGTGCGGTTGTCTAGGTATTAGCAATGCATAGAAATCACGGGCAAGATTCCTGCTCCTCGTTTACAATAGTCACGTAGCACGGACTTTCCTAATATGACAGCTACTATACCTGTCGCTTCACAGACAGAACCTTTCTACCCCAGTGCCGACGGTAAACCAGTGGCAGAAACTTACGACCACCTTTATGCCTTGCTGACAACCTTGGAAGTCTTCAAACAATATTTGTCAGGACGTCAGGCAACGGTTTTGGCAGATCAATTTCTCTACTATGCTCAAGGGTATCCCAAGTTACGGGTCGCTCCAGATGTGATGGTCATTTTTGATGTCCCACCAGGTGGTCGGGACAACTATAAAATTTGGGAAGAGCGTCAGGTGCCTGCTGTCATTTTTGAAATGACATCGGGTGGTACTAAAGATCAGGACCAAGTGTTCAAAAAAATCCTTTACGAGCAACTTGGTGTGCGGGAATACTGGCTATTTGACCCCAAAGGCGAGTGGGTGGAAGAACAGTTACGTGGCTATCGCTTACGGGGAGAAATATACGAGCCAATTCAGGATAGCCGCAGTGAACCGTTGCAGCTACGCTTGCAAATTGAGGGACGTCTCATTGGGTTTTACCGAGAAGATACCGGTGAAAAGCTGCTGATCCCCGATGAACTAACAGAGGCACTTCGGCTTGAAGTCATAGCAAGACAGCAGGCTGAGGAACGTGCTGAACAGGAACGCCAACGCGCTGAACTTGCAGAATTACAGATAGAACAGTTGAAGGCAAGACTCAGATCGCTCGGTGTTAATCCAGAAACCCTCTAGTAAGAGGGAAATTTAATTTCAACAACAGCAGTCAGTAGACTATAGCGGTTCTCGTTTTAGTCACATACAAAATGCCCTCTCCCCTACCCCTCTCCCAAGCGCGTGTGTGAGGGGTGCCCGTTAGGGCGGGGTGAGGGCGAGAGTGTATGGGATTTGACTGAGAACCGCTATAGTAGGAATGCTGGGGCTTGCCGCAAGCACTCCCAGTTGTCCTGTAGGCACAATGGTTCTGTTCACGGAGCGGCGACCACTGCACTGGAGTTGGCGGATCTCCCTCGCTCCTCGCAAGCTCTTGTGGTTAAAGTCTGATCCGAACCGGATTGGGTTGACTGCTAAAAATGCAAAAGTGGTATCAAGACTTATGAATCTGGTTTTGAGCGGTATAAATGCACAGAGCATTATAGGGATCATTATAAAAGATATAAGAAATTGCTTTGTCTCATTTTTCTTAGTTGATTACTAACAAAATTAACTTGCAACTATTAAATAATCTTCCACAATTCATTAAGTAAAATAAATGTAAATATTTGTAAATATAATAACATTACACTGAATTTTCCCTAAGATACAAATATTGAGTATTCGGCTGAAATCTTTACAGAGACAAGCTTTTTGAACAGCAAAGCCATCCTTTACTATCAGAAATTACACCTTAAGATACAGTTCTATTTTAGAGACAAGATTTACATTCAAAGTATGCACCCATGAAAGAAATTAGCAATTAAGCAGGATCGAAAAACGTCTTTATAAAATCTTTATTTTGTATTTTACTGGACAGTTTTAGATATAACCTTGAGCTTAAATAGCAATTATTCGGGAAGACGTACAAGTCAAATTTCTCTTATGCAGCAATAATTGTGAATCGCTAATACTATTAACGAACACAATTAAAATAGCAAAAAATGCTTAATACAAGGACAGACAAATTACAGCTATGCTCAAAACTAACCGTCGGATTATTTTTTCTGCTTTTGTTAGCCCAAGCTTAGAAAGCAATCAACAACTAAATCAAAAACAATTTGCTCACAATCAAGTCGATTTCCTGGATCCATTGCGCCAATGGCTGGATTCGGTAGAAATTCAAAATCGGAAGTTGGCAAAATTTATTGCTAAACTGATACCCGCCCAATGTCCCTTTGAAAGAGATATTACCTTATTTGGTCGTAAGATAGCTCATATTCCTCCCATGTGCAAGTTAAATCCACTTTACGACCAACTTGTCGGATTGCGTTTTCGTGCTCTGTGTTATTTAGTAGACAAGTGTGGTGAGGATATTCAGTCATTCTGCTAAAAACGGTCATAGGCTAAAGTAGGAGAATCACTCAGCAGAAATTTATCTCCTAATTGGCTCACAAAAATGTTATTGCATTTAAGTACGTGGCAAGAAGTCGAAGCTTATCTACAGCAGTCTCAAGGTATTATTCTCCCTATAGGTTCCACAGAGCAACATGGACCAACGGGATTAATTGGCACTGATGCGATTAGTGCAGAAGCGATCGCACGCGGTGTGGGTGAAGCAACCCAAGCAATAGTTGCTCCAACAATTAATGTGGGGATGGCACTACATCATACCGCCTTCCCCGGCACAATCAGTCTCCGTCCTAGCACGATGATTCAGTTGGTAAGAGACTATATCATGTCTTTAACCAAAGCAGGTTTTACGAAGTTCTACTTTATCAACGGGCATGGTGGCAATATCGCTACCCTAAAAGCAGCTTTCTCCGAAACTTACGCTCATTTAGAAGATTTACAAGTTCACAACGCACACAAAGTACAGTGTCAAGTTGCTAATTGGTTTATGTGCAGTTCGGTTTACAAGCTGGCAAAAGAATTATACGGCGATCAAGAAGGTTCTCATGCCACACCCAGTGAAGTCGCTATCACTCAGTATATTTATCCAGAAGTGATTAAGCTTGCACCCCTTTCCCCATCCGTTGGCAGTGGATACAAAATTTATGGCGCTACTAACTTTCGAGAGCGTTACCCAGATGGCAGAATGGGTTCAAACCCTGCTTTGGCAACACCAGAACACGGTAAGCAGTTTTATGAGTTAGCCGTGAAAGAACTCAGCAATGGATATTTGGAATTTTTAAATGGGGAATAAGGCGACAGGAGTAGGGGCAGGTTTTATCGATATTTTCATTTTGGACAGGTAGATTATCTCGTTAAACCTGCCCGTACAGGAGTCAGGAGTCAGGTATTACTCCCCGCAGCGCTCGTGTAAGAAAGAGATCGCAGGCAATTTCCTCTCCCCCTCTCCCCCTCTCCCTGCCTTAACTACGAGCGATCCCTTCTTGACGTGCTGCATGTTGCACGGCACCCGCGACAGCAGTCGCAACTCGTTCATCAAAAACAGAAGGAATGATGTGTTCTTTGTCAAGGTCTGAAGGTTTTACCAGAGACGCGATCGCAGTGGCGGCTTCCAGGCACATGGTGGTAGTAATAGTTGCTGCCCGACAATCTAGAGCTCCACGAAAGACTCCCGGAAATGCGAGGACGTTATTAATTTGATTTGGGTAATCACTGCGCCCGGTAGCAATGATGGCAACTTCATCTTTGATTAATTCTGGTTGAATTTCGGGAATGGGATTTGCCATTGCAAACACTATCGCGTCTTTCGCCATCGAACGCACCATTTCCGGTGTCAATACTCCTGGTGCGCTGACGCCAATAAAAACATCTGCTGCTTGCAAAGCCCCTGCTAAGGTACCTTGCGCTTTGACTGCAAATTCGGCTTTCTCTGCTGTTAAGTCTGTGCGACTGGTGGAAACAATACCTTTAGAGTCACAGAGCCAAATTTTTTCGGCACCGGCTTTACGGAGTAACCGAGCGATCGCAATCCCTGCAGCCCCAGCACCGTTAATGACGATATGGATATCAGTCATTGACTTATTTACCAGCTTCAAGGCGTTAAATAACGCCGCTAAAGTGACAATTGCCGTGCCATGCTGATCATCGTGAAAGATGGGGATATCTAATTCTTGCCGCAGTTTTGCTTCAATCTCAAAGCAGCGAGGAGCCGCGATATCTTCTAAGTTTACACCCCCAAATACTGGGGCAATGTTTTTGACCGCTTCAATTATCTTGTCGGTATCTTGGGTGGCAAGACAGATGGGAAAGGCATCTATACCTGCAAATTCCTTGAACAGCATTGCTTTGCCTTCCATCACTGGCAAAGCTGCTTCTGGACCTAAGTTTCCCAAACCCAAAACAGCACTCCCATCTGTGACAATGGCGACAGTATTTTTTTTGATAGTCAAGTTGTAAACTTCTTCCGGGTTTTCGGCGATCGCATTACAGATTCGCCCAACTCCTGGCGTGTAAGCCATTGCTAAATCTGACACGCTTTTGAGAGCAATTCTGCTCGTAATGCTGATTTTTCCACCACGATGCAAGTTAAAGGTGCGATCGTAGACATTTAGCACCTTTATATCTGGCAAGGCTTTTACCGCTTGTACAATCGTTTCCGCATGTTCGGTACTGGCGGCATCAACACTGATCTCGCGAATGGAAGTACCCCTTGTTTGCTCAACTAAATCAATTTGACCAAAATTACCGCCACTGGTGGCGATCGCCTTAGTCACTTCCGCTAACATCCCGACTCGGTTGGGAATCTCCAGGCGGAGTGTCAAACTAAAACTAGAATTGGGTGTCAGGTTTGTCATTTCGGATTTACGATTCAGTTCACTTTAATATAACGATTAATAATTTAGCTAACTTTGGCACAAAGAGCGATCGCTTTACCGCTCTTGGTGGGCAATGACATGGATTGTACTCTGGATCGACATACACCTGATTGCCTCATAATGCCTCATTTGATAGCATAGTCAAGAGACTGAGGAATTTACAAAAAAAGACAACTGGAAAAATGACTCCTACTTTTAATCCAAAAACTTACAGCGAATTGCTGTCTAAACATCGGTCTAGAGTCATTAAAAGTGAGGAAGAAAACGAAACCTTTTTAGCAATTGTTGAAGAGCTTATGTCTCGAACAGAACTAACTCCAGAAGAAGACACTTTGTTGGAACTATTGGTAGCATTAGTTGAAGATTTTGAACAAAAGCACTATCAGCTTAACACCTCAACGCCACTCTCAAGGCTCCTTCACCTAATGGATGCTCGCAGTCTGGAAATAACGGATTTAGTGGGAATTATTGGTTCAACTGAAGTCACTGCCGGAATTGTCAAAGGTCAGCAAGAAATTAGTCAAAAACAAGCTGAGGCTTTAGGAAAGTTTTTTCATGTTGAGCCACGTTTGTTTATATTAAGTTGACACAAGATAAAGATAAAATATATGGCAGCAACAGAAGTAGTTTAACCTCTATTATTAATCGGCTTTTATTTTTCAGAGTGATTGGCCGTGAT
>CAZZVG010000511.1:0-5322 GCA_964657295.1 Iningainema sp.
TGATGAGTTGAAAAATCTCTGATGGCAGACTACTCAGTTCATTTCTACTGATGTTGAGGGATTGCAATTTAGTGAGTTGAAAAATCTCTGATGGCAGACTACTCAGTTCATTTCCACTGATGTCGAGGGATTGCAAGTTAGTGAGTTGAAAAATCTCTGATGGCAGACTACTCAGTTCATTTCTACTGATGTAGAATTTTTCAAGTTGAGTCAGATTACCAATCTCAGGTGGTAAAGCTGTTAACTCATTTTCAGAAAGGTCAAGTTCCTTTTTGCTATCTGTTGCTGCTTGTTCAATTACCTTTAGCAATTCTTCATTTGTCATAAGTATTTCTGCAGTATTATCTTTCAATTGAGCGAATCCCTTTAAGTAGCTAGGTGTCAGAATTTTCCACTATGTAACAAAATCTTAACCTAACAGTTAAGAGTTGAATTTGACACGTCGTGTACAGCTACAACACGAAAACCGATGCTGTCGTTGTCGTTGTCGGAGCGGCTCCTGAGACGATAAGCAGAACGGCAGACTTCGGGATCGCTGCTCCACGAACCACCTCGCAACAGCCGATATTGATTATTTTGATTATTATCAGTTATCCAGGCACTTCCGTCTGTTGGTGCGTCCTTATAGCTTTCATGCCATTCGTCTTGACACCATTCCCACACATTCCCGTGCATATCATGTAAACAGAAGTTATTAGCTTTAAAGTGTCCTACTATGGTAGTTTTTTTGAGCCATTTACCTTCACCAGCATTACTGTCGTCGAAATTCGCAACGTCGGCTGTAATAGTCTTACCAAAGTAAAATGGTTCTTGCGTTCCCGCCCGGCAGGCATATTCCCACTCTGCTTCAGTTGGTAAACGATACTTACGTCCTGTTTTTTCAGAAAGTCTATCACAAAACTCTACTGCATCAAACCAAGAAATGCTCTCTACAGGAAGACACCCTTCTTCTTCTTCTTCTTTGAATCTTGATGGTTTTAGATTTAAATCTCTATTGACTGGTGAAAAAGCTGCAACTTTTTTCCATTGTTTTTGAGTGATAGTATATTTCCCCATTGAGAAGGGTTTAAGTGTTACCTTATGTGTGGGACGTTCTTTATCTGTGCTCCCTTCTTCTTTTTCGTCAGCACCCATTATAAATGTGCCACCTCGAATCTTAACCATTTCTAGGGTTACACCATCTCCTAAGTTTTCTTCAAAATATTCAGCTTTACAGGTGCGAGTATCACTTTTTATTACAATACTTTCTGCGGGTAATTTCACAGTCTCAGATTGCAACACTTCATTCTCTGATGAAGAAATAATTTGGAGTATTTCTTCTGTTGGGATTTTACCTGGTTTCCTCTCTAACTGTGGGATTATCTGTGCCTTCTTTCCAGTTATGCCCCACTCCAACAAATTTAACGCATTTTTATCATCAATTCCTTCAAGAAAATTTACCGACTTAAACTCTGTTAAAAAGTCCAAGTTATCAGGTATTTTACTAACACCTGGAAGTAAAACAGGAATGATAGGAATTTCTTTGTCTATACATCTTGATATTAGAGAGCGTAATTCCATTTGTTGCCACATTCCCAAACCCTGTGAGCCAATAAATATAGCCGCAGATTTTACCAATGGAATCGCCTGTTGAATTTCAGCTTGAAATGGTCTTCCTGGTCGAATTTGCTCCTCATCTAACCAAGTTTTTATACCACGCCGCTTAAGTTCCTCAGCAATTTCCCTCACTTGAGGTTTATCCTGACTATTGTGAGCTAGAAAAACATCAAATCTCATTGATCTGGAGGATTGAGAATCTAGATCACGCAATCTTATGTTTCCCGGATTTGAATTACGTGCAGCACGAACTAAATTTTCAAGCCATCCCTGTGAGTCGGCTACACGTATTAAGCGAAAAACAATCTCTTGTAAACTCCCTTCGCCTGAAATTACTCTCAAATTTTTATCTAATTCAAATAATAACATCTGTTCTAAAGATGCAGTAGTAGGAAAAGCATCAATCAAAGCTTCTTGTAATTGTCTGCGCTGTTGACCAGATAAATTCATATTTATCAATTCCTCTTATATTCAATACGTGTTGAGAATTGTTGTGGCTAGTTTCAAACGTTCCCATTACTTAATTACTCTACCTCTTGTGACAAATTCACCAGATACAACATCTGATGTAGATGTATCGCTAGCTTTCAACCACTGTTCAATCATCTCGGCCACCACTTGACTCATCTTCAACCTACGGATAGCACAGGCTGCGTGAAATCTCTTTTTCGTGTCGTCTGCGATACTAATGTGCATATCTTTATATCTTTTATAGATATAGTCTGCTTTAAACACACAGAAGAAATCTACAAATGTAGAAAATACGATTCCAGATAATATTATCAATTCAGATGGATTTTTGATAGCCCGGTGAGACGAAAGGCGAAAGCACTCCCTTTACACACGATACAGGCATACTACATGCCATGAAGAGTCGCAGCGATTGCACGGACGGGACCGAGGAAACATAACCCCTTTCACACTCTTTCTGCGTTCCGTTAAGAGCGATGCCTGACAACAAGCCTAATTCGAGCGTTTACGCCATCCAGTATGAGCGATGTACGAAGCACTTATGAGTGTTATTCACTCTCGCTCATAATACAATTAAGGGTGATCGCTCAACTATGCAAAGTTTCACGGGAGCAATGCAATTTTGTGAGGTGGATTCAAATTCAGGCAATCGCTGATGACCCATACTAGTCCTTTTAAGTATGTTTAATAACAAAAAAATAAAATTAAACACTACAAATTCTCTTCAAAAGATATCCCGTGAAGATTGCTGAACAATGGTTTAATGCTGATGCTCCTACACCCCTTAGATAGAAAATAAGTCTTTATTGTTACAAATAATTCCGGATAAAGAGGTCATCGGTATAAAATTTATCTAACGGTTAGAGGGTTGAGGAAAGAAGTAAAGAGAGTGACGGAATTAAAAGAGGTACGGGATGTAGCGGAAAAATTTATTCAAGACAACTACTATCGGTGATTATTGCGTGGAAAGGGCGCTGTAATAAATCTTTACCTGGAGATATTAGAGAATTCATGAAAATAGAACGTGGGGATGAAAAATATGTTGGAGTTCTCGGACCTTTACGCCCCTTATAAAATCCTTTGTAATCCGCAAGCTAAACTAATTGTCAAATATTATATTTCTTCCTTGAAATTAACAGATTAAAATAATTTTCGAATTATCTTCTGCTAAATATTTGAGAGAAAGCTACTTGCTTTTTCTAATGCTTTCTCACGTGAAAGGTATTGATCAGACACACGTTGAAATACCATTTCACCATAGGTCTGACGGCTTCTACTAGTGAAATAGTCCCCTTGCAATGTTTTTCTATCAGAACTAAAAATTAAATTAACTATACCTCTATGGATTTGCAATTCTTTTGGGCTGCGTGCAGCAGGCTCGTTCATATATTCATATTTCAAGCCAGGCTGCAAAGAGTTATCTGTATAAACAGCAGCCATTGTTGATAAAGAGCTAGATGTCTCGGTTTCTAACCGCACACCAATTTTCGACCATGTTTGGCGAATATATATGATGACTCCACGAATATCTGTACTATCTTGGTAAGAAGACCTAATCACTCCAACCCAAGTCCCTTTTAGGTTTGGGATATCTGAAAAACGAAGAGGTCCAATTCTTAATATCCACACAAATCCATCAAATAACTGATAAAACAAACCGTAAAATCCCATGACTGAAGGTGCATCAACCCACCAAGGCACCTGTAAATTTAAAACTTTTAATATATAGTTAAGGAGTAACGTAGCAGCAACTGCTAAAGCAGCCAGCCATAATGGAACTGATTCTCTGTCTTTGGCATCTGTAGCATAAGTGTGCATATTACCAATTCCTTGAGAAGAAAATATAATAAGGGCTTTTGTTTTTAGCCTACTACTGGCTCTTTGAGAGTAGAAATAGGGAAATATTGCAATTAAACTTAATTGAAGTATAAGTGATAATCTTCAAAAAAACATTTTATTTCTCTAAAAGGAGCTAGAATCGCCTGTACAGCCTCTCGTTTGTTAATAGGATGCTACAATTAATTGGGTTGTGTAAGTCAAGAATACCTAGAGAAATTTGTTCTGAAGCTTTTTAGGAGAGCCATCTGCCCCTCATCCTGCGCTTCACTATTGCCCTTCTACCAAGCCAGTGGTATTCGTAAGCGATCGCTCAGCAATACTATTACACTCAAAAGCCAGAAACTACGTTTGTATGGCTGTCTTCCGTTGGTGCAGGATGCGAGCACTTCTACAATGACTTTTCACAAAACTTTATAAAATGCAATGCAGCTTGAGCAAAAGTATTTATCCCTATTGTCACGAGATTGGATACTCCCGCATCGCCACATCGATCGCCACCAAATCATACGGCGGGTCTATTGGTCGCCTGTCTTTGATTGGAATTCGTACTGCCAATACCCCCATCTTAGTAGGCAAGTCTTTTACTGGAGCATTAATACATATCCCAGTCATGCACGCCCAGTCATACCATTGCTGCTGGTCGGGTGTCAAAGTATGTGGATCTCGCTTTTCAGGTTCTGGCTTCTTCACTAACCAACCTTCCTCCAGGCACTTAACAAAATATCCTTCACGGTTGACGACTTTGCCTTCTTTCGTTTTTTGGTCAACGTAAGCGATCGCTTCTACAAACTTCTCTGAATGGGTTGCCCATAACTTTTCTGCCTTAGCTGGCACTAAATGAATATCAGCATTTTTCAGCAGGAGCATGATTTCCGTCGGGTAGGGAGCATCTGTACCAGCTGCAACGCTCTTAATCGCTGTCATGCCCGGTTTTTTGGGAGTTATAACCTCGCGTTGCTTCACCTCAATTGCTACACCCCTGACAGCATTCTGCAAGTAGTTCAAAAAATAGCCCTCTTTATCCTCCTGACTGACAATCTCTCCAGTTTTTCTGAGTTGAACTACAGCATTCAGCATTGCGTCTTCCCCATACTCAGTTACACAATGGCGCATTTGCTCATTCGTCAAAATCACACCCATTGCTGTTAGAGTCAGAGAAAGCTGTAGCGATACCACCACTTCAACATCTTCATTTGAGGGCTTATTTTGAGGAGCAGTAAGCTTAGACACGGTTTGAGAGCAAGCATCTAGTAACCGACTTCCAACACTTGCTAGCACCTCTAAAACGAGTAGGGGGACTTTGCTGAAGGCGATCGCTCTCTTCACAACAGACTGCGCCGTCAATCCCTCCTGTTCCATCTGTCTTTGTATCTCTACACCAGTGTCTTGATCATAAATCGGAGGTATCTGAGCATA
>CAZZVG010000512.1:0-5317 GCA_964657295.1 Iningainema sp.
CGCCTATCGCTAGTTTGGGATTCATTTGGGCTTAATTTTTGTTTAAGTCCCACTATTTCAGATGGGTGGGTTAATTCCGCCGTGCTGTACTAGTAGTGCCGCATTATGAAATGACTACACCTGATTTTCAAGTTGATAAGTACCTGTTTTCACTGCCCTCTTGTTAAGAATTACAAGTAACTCTTCTTTTAATTCATGCCTTGATCCTAAAATATAAGACGAGTTTGACTTGTGCTTGCTTCAGTTTGGGTTGCTCATTTAAAATATCTTCATTTTTTAGTAACAGCTATTTACATTCTATCCACAAGGTGTAGTTAGAACTGTGTTTAGATTCTAACTACCCCCGAACCGTTCAAAGAATAGCTAATTTTAGGTTAACTTTACCTAGATTCTTCCCGTTGCCGGAACCTGAATTACAGAAGTTGCAATTTCGCTCACTCCCTATTAGGGATTGAAACTTTTATTATTTAGTAAAAAGCAAAAATTTATTCTGTTGCAATTTCGCTTACTCCCTATTAGGGATTGAAACCTTCTCTTCCTCTAGGAGAAGAATCAGGGGGAGACTAAACATTTTTGTTGATTTAGTACTCAATTAACTGCTGCTGTAGAAGGTTGAGAGCTTCTTTTTCTATCTGCCGGACTCGTTCCCGACTCATACCCATACGCTGCCCAATCTGTTGTAGAGAGAGTTCTTGCCCGTCTATTAAACCAAAGTGTAAAGATAATACTTCTTGTTGCTTAAGTGACAGATTTGAAAATAAAATTTCTACTTCCTGATTGAGAGATTCATCAGTGCTATAACTATTGGAAGAAGATCTGCTATCTTCTATTAAATCTTGTAATTGTGTCTCTTTTTCTGCTCCCACCCGAATATCGAGGGAGATAGTTTGACGAGCCAAAAGTAGAAATTCTCGAATCTGACTAGGCTTTAAAGAAAGTGCATGAGCAATTTCCTTACTGGTGGGAATACGACCAAGTTTTTGAGATAACTCTTGCTGAACACGCCTAATTTTGTTTAACTTTTCATTGATGTGCATGGGTAATCGAATAGCCCGTCCTTGCTGGGCGATCGCTCTGGTAATTCCTTGACGAATCCACCAGTAAGCGTAAGTTGAAAACTTGTATCCTAGAGCCGGATTAAATTTCTCAACCCCTCTCTCCAAACCCAAGGTTCCTTCTTGAACTAAGTCCATCAACTCTAAGTTACGTTTCTGATACTGCTTGGCAATTGACACCACAAGCCGGAGATTAGCCGCCATCATTTTCTGCTTGGCTTGTTTCCCTTGATTTAGGTGCTCAAGTAGTTCCTGCTCACTTAACTGTATCTGCTTAGCCCATTCTGACAATGTGGGTGTACGCTGTAATTCAATAGCCAGTTTTTCTGATTCAGCAAGTATTGTCATCATTTGCTGAATTTGTTGGGCAAAAAAGATTTCTTGCTCCGGAGTTAACAGAGGTATCCGGCCAATTTCTTTAAGATAGGCACGTACTGGATCGGTTGTATATTCAGATATTTTGCTTATGTGACTAACTTTGGTATCTGGGAATGTTGAGTGACTCATCTAAAAAACTCCAATACGTACAGAAACAGTGCGGCTGATTTGCCCACGGAGGAAAACGAACGCATAATTAGAGACTTCGCGCTCCTAAATGACTACTGGTAGAAAAACATATTCTGAGCTAAGTTTGAAGACCAAGGAGATAGGTAATCTTACACTCAATAACGGGAGTAATTTTCGCAACATTTTTATTTCCTACCTTGTAAACTCACATGATTAGCCCTAGACTGAATCAATTGGCTCAAGTCTGCAACGGCGCTAGCATACTGAGGATCGGCTAATGTCCCCAAGGTTCGGTTTTGCAATAATGCCTTCTGTTGTGCCTCGGTTAACTCCACGGTAATATTTGGTGCAATGCCGATATGATTGATATCTCGACCTTTGGGTGTGTAGTATTTGGCGATCGTTAGTTTCAATGCCGAACCATCCTCCAGTGGTTCTACAGCTTGAACTAAACCCTTACCGAAGCTGCGAGTCCCCACTAAAGTAGCACGATTATCATCTTGCAGCGCTCCTGCCAGAATTTCGCTGGCGCTAGCAGAACCCTTATCAACTAGTATCACTAAGGGTTTGTTGGTGAGAGGATGTCCCGTCGCATTGTAGCTCTCTCTAACTTTGTCTCGATTTACCAAAGACACGATCCCCCCTTGCTTCAACCACATACTGGCAATTTGCAAACTTGCTTCCAGGAGTCCACCTGGATCAGAACGCAGATCTAAAACGTAGCCCTGCACTTGCTGTTTTTCTAATGCTTGAATTGCCTGACGCATCTCTGCGGGAGCCGTTTTCGTAAACTGTGGCAAACGAATGTAACCAATTTTACCTGCTGATGTTGTTCGCGTGCTGTAAGTGACAGGATAGATGGCAATATTTGCGCGGGTAAGTTTGAAGGTTTGTGATCGGCTACCCCGTAAAATCGTCAGTACTACATTGGTTCCCACAGGGCCGGAAATTCGCTTAACGGCTTCCTCTAATTTCATTCCCTGCGTTGTTTCACCGTTAATCTGAGTAATTACATCATCCGGCAAAATACCTGCTTTAAAAGCAGGCGTTCCTTCAATCGGGGCGACAACAGTTAAAGCTTGAGTTTTTTTATTCTCACCCAATTCCACCCCTACACCGCTGAGGTTGCCAGAAAGATCGCTATTTAGGGCTTGGAATTGCTGGGGATTGTAAAACGCCGTGTAGCGATCGCCTAATTTTGCCACCATTTCTTCAATTGCCCCATAAGCCTGTTGCTTGGAACTATAGGAACGGCTAAGATACTGCTGTCGAATGGCTTGCCAATCTTGATGGTTAAAGCTGACATCAACATAGTTTTGATCTAGGATTTGCCACACCTCATCTACGAGTTGTTGAGGGCTTTCGGCTTTACCTTGAGCTGTTGAAGTGTAGATACTAGTTCCTACCAGGATTGTTGCTATAACGGCGAGTTGTATCTTGAACGATTTTTGCTTGAACATACTTTAACTATATAAAGAAGAATACAAAATCCAGAATGCCATCAGTAAGTTAATGAATCATCCACTACTTGTTGACCACTAAATATGCATATTTATCACAGCACAGCGTTTCTACATTATACAAAATTAATTTTACGGCGATAGAGTTCCTCCAAAGTGAGATCTCAGGGCAATCCTCAATACGGATGATTACCCTTGGAGTTAGCTCAATTCAATGACTCCTCTCACCTTCGATAACTTTATTGTATAATTCTAAAATAGCAATTAATTCAGATACCCGCATATTTTCTCCAGTCCAAACTTTATCTAATAAACGCAGATGCTCAAGACTCATCATAGATTTGTCGTCGAGCATTGATAAATTATTTTCACCCAATGCCATCAACAAATCTTGAAAGACTACTGAAGCATCAAATTCGGTTCCCTGAACACTAGAGTAAGATGCCAAAGCTGATAAACGCTCACCCCAAACATTAGACATGAACCAGAAACAAAAATCGTTTTCTATTTCTGGGTGGCGACGACTAATACCTGACATTAGCCACAAACCATAAATATGACTAGTAGCATCGTTCATTGTCGCCAACCGCTGACGAGCAAGATTGCCGAGATTTTCAAAGAATGGCACACCTAGAAATTTTTCTAGCATGGACATTGTGTTTGATTGATTATCGCCTGCTACAGAAATTTCAGTATAGCCTTCTTGTTCAAGAAGATTATTCGATAAATATTGATTTGTTAATTCTGACATAAACAGCCCTCCATATGGATGTCTGCTAAAATATTCACCCATCGAAAACCACCTTCAGCTTGATCACGAACTTTTTCCAGGCGGGCATCGCCATTCAAAGATGTGGCGGAATGCCCAATGTTCACGTGAAGTCTTGGGGAGAGAGGACTCTTTCCCTAGAGCTTCACGCTTTTTCTTCAAAAAATAGATTGTTTACATTTCTGATTCAAGCCAACCAAAATTACAGTTCGCAGTGGTGTTAAATTACAAAATTGTAATTTATGCGGATTTGAACTGAGTAAAGTACACCTGTATGGCTACAATGATTCCTCATATATCCTCAGGACGAACAGCCGTTCGTTCCTACTAATTTTTAATTTTTTAATTGAATTGATTTTGGATTCAGTACTGAGTGTAAAGTTTTTATTAATTCCTGTAGCGTATAGGGTTTAGGCAAAAAAGCTTTGACGTTAGCATCCATAGATACATTTTTATCAGATAGTCCACTCATTCCACTACTGGCGACAATTAACACATGTGCATTAATTTGTTTCAACATCCGGATAGTGGTTAACCCATTCATTTCCGGCATCATCATATCCATCAACACAGCACGGATGTCCTTCTTATGCTGCACATATAGTGCGATCGCCTCAATACCATCACTAGCAGTCAGAACCTGATAATTTGATGTTTCCAAAGAAGTCCTAGTAATTGCACGGATATCAGCTTCATCATCAACAACAAGAATTAATTCTCCCTGTCCTTTTAACAGCTCTTTCTCGGGATCTGACGATATTTTGGCTCCTAACAGCGCTGGCAAGTACACCTGGAATTTGGTTCCTTGTCCAACCTGACTCTCCACTGTGACAAAACCACCGTGGCTTTTGATAATACCGATAACTGTTGAAAGCCCAAGCCCAGTACCTTGACTTTGCTCTTTGGTTGTGAAAAAAGGCTCAAAAATTCTTGACAAAATTTCAGATGTCATGCCAACACCTGTATCTAAGACAGTTATCACACAGTGGGGACCGACAGTTGCCTCAAGATTCATCCTAGCATAGTTTTCATCAATCAAAAGATTTTCGGCTCTAAGCTGGAGTTGACCGCCTTTAGGCATAGCATCGCGAGCATTAACAACTAAATTCATGAGTATCTGATGCAATTGTGTCACATCTCCAGAAACAAACCAAAGCTCTGGTGAAATCTCCACAGAAACGTCAATAGATTTAGGGAATGTCTCTTTGACAATTTGCCGAATTTCCCAAAGCAAGTGGCTGACTTGGAACGATGTGCGCTTAACTTCCATCCCGCGTGCAAACGACAAAACCTGCTTGACTAATGCTGCCCCGCGTTGAGCACTCTTCTCGATTGTTGTCAGCAACTGCTGCCGCTTTTGTACTGGAAATTGTGTTTTCAGCAGGAGTTGAGATGACATAATAATTGGTGTTAGCACATTGTTTAAGTCGTGGGCAATGCCACCAGCAAGGGTGCCAATGCTCTCTAAACGCTGGGTGCGGAGAAATTGTGCCTCGAGTTGTTTTTTCTCTGTAATATCGGTGTTG
>CAZZVG010000513.1:0-5316 GCA_964657295.1 Iningainema sp.
TCCCCATTCCCCATTAGCCATTTTTTCTTCTGCGTTTTAAGCGCTTTGGTTGTGTAAAACGTCGTAGTAGGCGATTAACCCAGTTAGAGGATGGCTTTTGTTGCCTTGTTTGTCTATTCTGATTGGGTTTCATCCCTTGTTGAGTGCGAGCGTTCTCAGTTAGGGGAATGGCATTCTTATCTGGTACAATGCGAGAACCATGTTTTCTAGCATAAACCTGGGTAAATTCCGCGCCGAAAAATAGAATCTGGGCAGTATAATAAACCCAAACTAGGAAAACCACTATCGAACCTGCGGCTCCATAGGTTGAGCCAAAACTGCTGTGACCCAGATACTCTGCCAATAAAAACCTACCGATAGAGAACAAAAGTGCAGTGAGGGCTGCTCCCGTCAAAACATCACGCCAAGTAATTTTGACATCTGGCAGAACTTTGAAAATTAGTCCAAACAGCACCGTGGTGACGGCAAAACCAACGATAAAGTTGATAGTGTGCAAGATAAAATGGATATTAGGTAGCAGATTGCCAAAGTAATTAACTACAGTTGCCAACACCGCGCTAATCACCAGGGAAACGAGAAGTAAAAAGCCAATACCTAGCACCATCCCGAACGACAAAAAGCGTTGGCGAAGCATATTTTTCACAGCACCGCCTGGTTTTGGCTGCACTCCCCAAATTGTATTTAAAGAGTCTTGTAACTCAGTAAATACACCAGTAGCACCAAATAAGAGTACTACGATACTGATAATGGAGGCGACAGTACTCTGGTGTGGCTTACTGGCATTTTGAATCGCTGTCTGGATGACTTGAGCTGCAGCACTACCGACTGAACCTCGAAGTTGCACCTCAATTGCGCCCCTAGCCGCATCTTCTCCAAATACCGCTCCGGCGATCGCAATCACAATAATCAGTAATGGGGCGATGGAAAAAATCGTGTAATAAGCTAATGCTGCGGACAACCGCGACACCTTATCCTTACGCCATTCTTCAAATGTCTCTTGGAACAGTTGCCAAATCGCCCTTAAATTCATCAACGAGTCTCCTTTTGCCGGATGAGCTACCCTCTCAATTTAATCGATACCAAATATCCAGGATTTCCCACATCTTCCCCAAGGCATTGGTGTATCGACTTTGAGGTATAATATACATTTTAACCACTAACAACTAACCACTAACCACTAACAATTTTTTGGTATATGTTGAGGTGCGATCGCGCAATATTAGTCCAAGTAAAGTTTTGGATAAAAGTACGACCAGCATCACCTAGATGGTTACGTTGATCGGGGTGGTTTAGCAGTTGACAAAGTGCATCTGCCAAAGCGTCTACATTCCGAGGTGGTACTAGCTGAACTGGATGTCCATCCGGTAGAAACTTGTTGTGATAGGTGCCAATTACTGGTAAACCATGATCTAACAGCGCTAGAAGTGAACCGCTTTTCATTGTCAGTCCATGATTGAAAGGTAACACTCCAATATCTGCACCCGAAAGATATTTTGAGGCGGTTTCAGCATCTAGGTAGCCTGTGAAATGCACCATTTCGCTTAAATTTAGTTCTGCTACAAGAGTATGGAGTTTATCCCAGTAGCGTTTGGCTTCTTCTAAACGCAAAGCTAGACTTTCCACACCGCCAATGAGTAATAGTCGCGCATGTTCGTGAGTTGTCAGCACTTTTTTGAATGCTGGTAAAAGCGTTTCTAACCCTTTGACTGGGTGGAGAAAGCCAAAAAAGGCGATAGTGGTGGTATCTGAAGCAAAGTTATATCTTTCACGCAATTGTTGCTGTGCTGAATTTCGGTCAATTTGGCAGCGATCGACATTTGCAGCAATGGGGATACGCGACAAGCGGTTAATCAGTTGCGGTAGTCGTTTATAGATTACGAGTTCTGCCTCCGCGTTCGTTGTAATCAGTGCATCACTTAAAGTCAGTAAAAACCCGTCCTCTCGATCCCACCAACCGTACTGCTGTCCCCACATCTTCAACCATTCCACGAGTTGCGGTGGAATACCCTTTGGTTGCCATTCCCACCAACCATATTCATGCACAGTCGTCACAATCGGTTTGCGATACCCTGTAAGTTTGAGAAGTAGCGGTAACACAAAGATGGCACGCTCAAAACCGTAAGTTCCAGCGGCATGTTGGATGTGCAGGATGTCAGTATCTGTTGCATGTATTGCTTGTACCAAAGACATCAAATCAGCAAACCGCCAATCTTGTACCGCACCCCTAATGCTAGAGTCATTTGCCTCTGCGGCAGCTGCATAAGTAGTGAGGACAACAGACTCAATTTCCAGCTTTTTCAGGGCATCCCGTAAACGTGCAGTGTAATGAGCAACACCACAGTGTTCTGGTTTATAAGTACCAGCAATAATTGTAATGGTATTAGTCATTAATCTTTAGCTGTTAATCGAATCAGAGAACGCTGACGCAAGAGGAGAGAAAATGAGTCTAAAAGAAGACATGATAGCACAGTTCTTCAGTTCTAACGAAATCGCGGTTGCTTTGCGCTGTCTTTGAGCAACGAAGGGTTAGCCTACTGCCCCCCTCACGAACGACGGGCAGTACAGCGACGGTTTGAAAATGGCTTGCAGCAGCTTGTGAAAATGACGTGGGACATGGGATCACGTCCGATTCTGGGCGGGATCTATCCCAATGGCGACTATTCCCAAGGGACACACTGGCTGTTAAGCGACACACACAAGCGGGTATTGCCGATCGGGGTGGCGTTATTGATCTGGTCAACAAGCTTGAAAAGCAATGCCAAAAGATGCCATTTCACCTCCTGCTCCTTTCTCCCCAAGCCTCTGATGAGTTTTTAGACCTGACCTATGTACTGCATTACAATCTGGAGTTTAATCCCGATCGCATGTATGAGGATTTGGGACACTGGATGTACTGCACACAGGTGATGCGAGGAATTCTGGAATCGCTTGAGGTGTCCAGCAAAAACCTCTTCTGGTGTCCACCCAAACCCCCGCAGGATATCCCTAAAGGCGTGAGAAACTAGTTAGGGAAAAGCGATCGGTAACTAGACTAAATCAACCCTAAATAGGTAAAGGAACGTGAATCTACCATTAATTACTCGTACTCAAGAACACAACGAGAAAATAGCAATTGTGACAACTCAAGGAGCATTTACCTATCGGGATTTGCACCACACATCCTGCTCAATGGCGATCGCTCTTCTTAAAGATGCAGAAGATTTACAGGAGCAGCGAGTTGCCTTTCTCATCCCGCCTGGATTTGAGTACGTAGCCACCCTGTTGGGGATTTGGTGTGCAGGTGGAATAGCCGTACCTCTGTGTATTTCCCACCCGCGACCAGAATTGGAGTATGTCATTACAAATTCAGGAGCATCGATTATCGTTGCCCATCCCAATTTTGAGGCTATACTGCGCCCGATCGCTGAAGAACAAAATTTGCGATTAATCCTCACGTCGGAAATCCCATATTATAATGTTGGTCGCCTCCCAAAGATAGATATCACCAGACGCGCATTAATTCTCTACACGAGCGGTACAACAGGTAAAGCGAAAGGTGTGGTGACGACCCATCACAATATTCAAGTTCAAGTGACTAGCTTGATTACTGCTTGGGAATGGACATCCAACGATCGCATTTTGCATGTCCTGCCACTGCATCATATTCATGGGATTGTCAACGTACTTACGTGTGCTTTATGGGCTGGGGCAGAGTGCCACATGTTGCGCTTTGATGCCGAAACCGTTTGTCACCGAATTTGTGACGGTGACTTAACCCTATTTATGGCAGTACCGACGATTTATGTGAAGCTGATTGCTGCTTGGGAAGCTGCTAAGAGCGATCGCCAAAAAAGCATGTCAGAAGGCTGTGCTAAAATGCGCCTGATGGTTTCAGGCTCGGCAGCGTTACCAATTCAAGTTTTAGAAAAGTGGCAGAGCATTAGCAGCCATTTTCTGCTAGAGCGCTATGGCATGACTGAAATTGGCATGGCGCTATCGAACCCTTTACACGGTCAACGGTGGTCAGGATATGTGGGGAAGCCTCTGCCTCAGGTTGAAGTCAGATTAGTGGATGAGAGGGGAGAGTTAGTTCCACCAGGGACATCGGGAGAAATCCAAGTTAAAGGCTTCGGAGTGTTTCTGGAATATTGGCAAAACCCGGAAGCAACCGCAAAAGCCTTCCAGGATGGCTGGTTTTGTACTGGAGATCTCGCCGTAGTCGAGAACGCCAACTACCGCATTCTGGGTCGGATTAGCGTGGATATTATCAAAACGGGAGGGTATAAAGTTTCATCTCTGGAAATTGAGGAAGTGCTACGAACCCATCCAGATATTCAGGAATGTGCAGTTGTTGGGATTGCCGATCCAGAGTGGGGTGAACGGGTCTGTGCCGCGTTAGTATTGCAACCGGAACGCCACTTGACATTAGAGTCTTTCAGGAGTTGGGCAAAAGAGCACTTGGCTGTCTATAAGGTACCAACCCGAATTCAGTCAGTTCAAGAATTACCTCGCAACGCTATGGGGAAAGTGACTAAGCTGACAGTGGCTCAGCTATTTCGCTCATCTTCAAGAAATTGCATCTAGTAAAGTTTTAGTGTGAAAACAGCCGCCTGGCTGATGTGGGCATCCTGACATGGGATTCCAAGTTCAAGTCCTGAAGTTATTAATCCAGGTCAATGTTAAGATATTTTACAAAAAAAAGGGAACGGTGAACAGGGAATGAAAAAAACTTTAGTTGTGTCTTTCTGGACATGCAGACGATGTGGAGTCTGTTGCTTTCACGCCAGATGGAAAGATTTTAGCCTCCGGCAGTTGGGATAATACAGTTAAGCTAGGTAATGTTCACTGAATACTATTGACTTAGATGATCAATTCCAAACCAGCAGCTACGACCTCCGCTGGTGAGATATCTAGACATTCCAACTGGTAGGGACAAGTAAAGGCGTAGCATGGACTACACGACGTCGGGCGGCGCAGCAAGCGGGAAGTGCCATTGCGTGGTCGCCATTGTGACTCAAGTTCAGTTCCCGCAAACATCACAACAGTAGGTGTTCGGGTAGCATCAGCTACATGCATCGTAGAAGTGTTGTTAGTTAGCACTAGTTTTGCGTTGGCAATGAGTGCTGCTAGTTGCGGCAGAGTTGTTTTACCAATCAGGTCAATTCCATAATCGCCAAGTATTGCCAGTAATGATGCACTTTGAAGACGGTCTTTCTCCACACCCGTCACTACCACAGGTATTTCCGTAATTTCCGATAACTTACGTGTAGCAATAGCAAAGCGTTGAGAGTCGTAATTGCGGGATTGGCAACTTGTCCAAGGATTTAGTAAGAGATA
>CAZZVG010000514.1:0-5291 GCA_964657295.1 Iningainema sp.
GCATCCCCATAAAATATCAGGGGGTATGAAACAGTAGGTGGGTATTTCACAAGTCTTGGTAATTCGTCTAAAGATGTTATTGATGAATAAATCTTTTGGGGGATTAGATGCCCTGATTTGTGGGAAGTTGCAGCGACAGGTGTTGGATATTTGGGAAAATAATCGACAGGCAGTGATGATGATTACCCAGAATGTGGATGAAGCAATTAATATTTCCCGGCAAATTGTACTAGTGATCAACGGACCGACAGCTATAATTGGGAAAATTTTAGAGGTGCCATGTCCTCATCCACGCGATCGGCCTACAATGCGAAACTCTAGAGAATATCAAGAACTTCGTAACCACGCCATGAGTTTCCTAGATCGATATTTTACTCCAGACGAGTAAATTCAAACGTCCTCAAGGGGAAAAAGCTGTGAATATCAAGCCAATTTTAGTACGTTTACAGAATGTAATCGATAAAGATGAATTAATTGGGCAGATGGTGCTGCTAAGAGCGCCAAAAACATCTTTTTTAGAACAAGCTCAATCAGGAAAATCTGTCAATATAATTGTTGGGTATAACAGTTCACCTCAAAGCCATACCGCATTAGACATCGCTTTACTAATTGCTCACCAAACACGCCTAGCTACAAAGGCAGAAGTTACAGTTCAAGTCGTTTACGTATTGGAGGATAATGAATTCTTAAGAGTGAAAAATCTTTCCTTAACAGAGTCAGCAGTCAACACCGTATCAATTAAGCAAGTCCCACTAAGTTGTCCGGCAAACTTCGTCTCAAGAGGGCTTGGCACACTGGCGCTCAATCCGATCAAATTATACACGAATAATGTATCACAACCAAACAGGATATCGGTTGAGCAATTTGCAGAAGCCGAGGACATCCTCCGTCAAGCACTTTGTTTGGCTGAGGAATGGAAGAGTCCATTTAAAGCTCTTCTCAGGTTTGGTTGTATTGCTACCGAACTGAGGAATGTTGTGGAAGCGGAAGCAGCCGCCTTACTTATTTTAGGCTGTAGTTCTGTTCACCATTCTATTGTTCAAAAATTAGGTTCGGATCTTCCCTGCCCCGTACTTGGTGTACCAAACTTTTGATCATAGCTGAGTGAGTTTCAGTCCTTTAGGTTAGCTCCTTCCCTACAGCCGGATATCTACTTTTAGGACTGCTCTCACTATGTTAGCGATGAAAGAAATTTTGTAGACTGACTATTTTAGGAATTAATACATAAACGTAAAAGCCACCTTCACTTAGGTGGTTTCTTTGTAAAGAATATTTACAAGTTGTATATTCAATTCATCAGGTTATATAATAGTAGGCTGTGCTAAATATTATATAACCTAGTCACAACTAGTAACCGACAAAGTGCAATACATCACGTAGGACACTATAACCGGCCAAGTCCCATATCAAATATGCTAGAAAACCAATCATTGCTAAACGGCCGTTCCATAGCTCAGCTTGAGGATTGAAACCAAACAGAAAAGCGTTACGGTCTTTACCATTGTAAGCAGCAGCAACTGGTGGGAGATCGGTAGAAGGAGTTGTTTTAGGTGTTTGCATTGTTTTTTCTCTACAATTAATTAGGTTTTGCGAAGTCTTTTAGTAGCTGATGAGATGAAGTACGTCACGTAGGACACTGTAGCCAGCAAGATCCCAAATCAAATATGCTAGAAAACCAATCATTGCCAAGCGACCATTCCAGAGTTCAGCTTGGGGGTTAAAACCAAATAGAAAAGCGTTGCGATCTTTACCGTTGTATTCAGTAGCAACTGGTGGTAAATCAGTACTTGGGCGACTCTGCATGTTTTTGTCCTGTTCGCTTTGTTTGGTAACTCTAATTTAACAATTCTTAACTTGAGTTCTTTCTGTCTATAGGCACAAACTGTAACCTCTTATGGAGGATTCTTGGTCACTATTTTTGCCTCACTAAATCCACCTAAGGAGAGTGATAAAAAAAGTTTTTGTAAATAAATGTAACGAAAACAAGTTCCATGAAATTCAGTGATGAACCTAAAAAAGTATATTTTCAGACATAAAGAATTGTTATTTTTTATGTATGGAAAAAGCGATTGAATTAAGTAGAAAAACTTCTATCCCTCGCTGTATGGTAGTTTCAGACTTGGGAGGGATGCATAAAGTCCCTTGCGTACCGGATTCTGATCTTAAGGAATTAGGTATTGCGATAAAATACAATTTCTGTTTTCACGTAAACTTTTATCCCTACTGACTTAAGGTTAGAGGAAGGAAATAGAATGTTTCACAGTACGCAAATAACGCTGGGACTGTACAAGCCGCTTTTTTGGGTGGCACAGCTTCCAGGAAATGTAGATATTACGCCAGCACAGGCGTCAGGTATTATTTCAGGACCACGCTTTTTTACAGCTGTGATTTCGGGTGTCATTCTGGCTTTTGCTTTCCAGTTAGTTTTGACAAACCTCTCCGTTGCTTTTGGTATTTCCTACTTAGGGCGTTCCTTCGATTCAGATTCAAGTCATGGGGAAGTTGAAAGTTTAGGTGGTACTATTCGCAAAATTGGCACCCTGGTAGGGTTGTGGACGGTAGTCACAGTGACGGTTGCCTTGGCAATTGCCTGTTTCTTAGCAGTCAAACTCAGTTTGTTGGCATTAAGTCCTGGATTGGGAGCAATTCTGGGGTTAGTGATTTGGGGAGCATACTTTTTGCTGCTGATGTGGGTGAGTTCGACGACAGTAGGTTCTTTAATTGGTTCAGTGGTAAACACTGCAACTTCAAGCTTTCAAGCGATTATGGGGACAGCTACTGCCGCACTCGGTGCCAAAGCAGTGAATCAGCAAGTTGTCGCAACTGCGGAAGCAGCAGCATCAGCAGTGCGTCGGGAACTAGGCGGTGCGATCGATCCAAATAGAATCCGGGACAGTGTTGAAGATTATTTGGAAATGGTACGTCCCCCAGAATTAGACATATCAAAAATTAAGGCTGAATTTCAAAATTTATTAAACGATCCGCAATTGAAAGCGATCGCAGGTAGTGAAGATCTCCGCAACATCGACCGTCAAAAGTTTGTGGAATTAGTCAGCAGTCGTACCGACTTTTCAAAACGAGACGTTAATCGTGTTGTTGATACATTATACGGTGTGTGGCAGCAGGTCGTCAGTCAGCATGAAGCAAAACCAGATCGCTTGGGTGAGTTGATTGACTATCTCAAATCTATGCCATCAGGACAAACCAAGACAGATGAACTTAACGCTAAGTTAGATCAACTAATTGCCGAGAGGAATTCTACACAAAAAGCAACCAACCAAGAATCGGCAAATCCCTTTCAACAAACACTCCAACAAGGACTTGGGGGACTGATGGGTATCGTGTTGGGGCGAGCCGATTTATCAGACTTGGACGTAGAAAAAATCTTGGGTGTTCTCTCCACGGCTAAAAATCAAATCTCTAAACAAACTGATAAGTTAGGAATTGCTACTCCTACACCATCGCAGCCTTATAATCCAATTCGCGCTGATGTCGAAAATTACCTGCTGAATACCTATGCTTGGCAACTGAAAGCGGAAAAAATCGTCGAAGAATTCCGCGATGTGATTTACGATCCAGCAGCCGATCCAGGAACAATACGGCGGGAGATCGAACAACTCAACAAAAACGATTTCATTAATATATTGCAACAACGAGGTCTGTTGACGCAAACGGAAATTCAGCGAATTGCCGAGCGGCTAGAACTTACCCGTCAAGAAGTCCTGTTCACTGTCACTGCTGCAGAAGAAAAAGAAATAGTACAGGACTTGCAACGGCGAGTAGAAAGTTATCTGCTGGTTACACCCAAGGCAGATTTGACTGAAGAAAGCATTCATCGGCATTTTAAACCACTCCTAGAAGATTCAGACGCCGATTACGAAACCCTGTCCCGGCGTTTGTCTCAATATGATCGCCAGGATATGAGGGAAATTCTGCTGGAACGTAATGATATTTATCCAGAGGAAGCAGACAGAATTCTTGGTGAATTAGAAAAACAACGGCAACAAGTCTTAGTCGAATCCCAAGGATTAGCAGAACAGGCAAGATATCAAGCAGAAACGCTGTGGCTAAATTTAGAGTCATATCTGCGAAATACTGGGAAAGAGGAACTTAACCCCAATGCGATTGGTGCTGAACTCAAAACCCTCCTGAGCGATCCGCAAGCGGGAATTTCCGCAATTAAGGCGCGATTATCTCGCTTCGATCGCGATACCTTGGTGCAATTACTCAGTCAGCGCCAAGACTTGAATGAAAATCAAGTCAATCAAATTATTGATTCGGTGGAACAATCTTGGCATAGCATCCGCCAAGCACCTTTAGCTGTCGCAGAGAAAGCTAAGGAGCAATACGAATCCACGACGACAGCCATCTCCGACTACTTGCGGAACACTGGCAAAGAAGAACTGAACCCTGAAGGCATTCAGCGAGATATCAACAGATTGTTTGAAAATCCGCAAGAGGGTGCTTTGGTACTGCGTCGCCGTTTATCGCAGATAGATCGTGATACATTAGTGAAATTACTGAGTCAACGTCAAGACTTAAGCGAAGAGCAAGTCAATCAGATCATCGACTCAGTGCAAACGTCGATTCGCGATGTTATCCGTGCGCCCCGTCGCTTAGCGATTCGGACTCAGGAAAGAGTGCAAACTTTCCAAACTTATTTGCAAGAGTACCTGCGACAAACAGGTAAGGACGAATTGAACCCAGAAGGTATCAAAAGGGACTTGCAATTATTGTTACACGATCCGCGAGTCGGGATTGAAAGTTTCAGCGATCGCCTTTCCCATTTTGACAGATCTACCGTCATCGCCTTATTAAAAATTCGCGAGGATATGACTGATGAGGAAGCCGCAAAAATTGCAGATAATATAGTCTCAGTGCAAGAGCAGTTTGTAGAACAAGTGCGAGGCATCCAACGGCGCATTCAAGACGTAGTTGATGGCGTTTTTGGCCGCATTCGCAATTACCTCAACTCTTTAGATCGTCCTGAACTCAACTATGATGGCGTCAAGCGTGACGTTCGCCAGTTGTTTGACGATCCTCAGGCAGGGTTTGAATCGTTGCGCGATCGCTTGTCTTCTTTTAATCGCGATACCCTGGTTGCCATCATGAGTTCTCGAGAAGATATTTCCGAAGAAGATGCCAACCGGATTATCGATCAAATTGAACGAGCGAGAAATAGTGTTCTGGAAAGGGCAGAACGCATACAGCATGAAGCACAGCGACGCTTGGAAGAAGTGAAGCACCAAGCACAGCGCCAAGCAGAAGAAACCAGAAAAGCCGCAGCATCA
>CAZZVG010000515.1:0-5290 GCA_964657295.1 Iningainema sp.
AAAGCAAAGCGAAAGCTATTGAGTTTGGTACGTTCATCGTAATCCTGAGTGAGTTCTGGAGTCATAGCCGTGTAAGGTAAATTCACGACTGTGTAAAACGTGTGAGATAAAACTCCGATGACTACGTAATACCAAAACAACATCCACCCACTCACATGTGGTACAATCCACTGGAGAAAAAAGAAGATCCCAAACGGGATTGCTCCATATAGTAACCAAGGAAGCCGACGCCCCCAGCGACGAGATTTTGTTTGATCAGTCAACACTCCCATAACTGGATCGTTGATGGCATCCCAAATCTTGCCAATCAGCAAAATACTACCCGCCAACCCAGCCGGGATACCAGCAACATTGGTAAAGAAAATGAGCAGAAAAAATATAGAGATATTGGCAGTAATTGCTGGCCCTAAATCGCCAGCACCGTAGGCGAGTTTAGTTTTTAAATCCAGTTTTTCATTTTCAGGAGTCGGTTGAGGGGAATAGTTATCACTGGCAGAATCTCTCATAATATCTTGCGCTTTATCATATTAAAATAAGTTGTTTGTCATTCAGTAATAGCCTTAAATCAGATCTTTTATGCCAGATATTTACGTTTCTTGGTCAGATTATCACCAAAAAATCGAACAACTGGCGACTCAAATTTATGAATCCGGTTGGAAGTTCAACCAAATTGTCTGCCTTGCCAGAGGGGGATTGCGCGTTGGAGATATTTTATCGCGTATATACAAGCAACCGTTGGCTATTTTGGCAACATCATCCTATTCTGGTTCGGGCAAGCAGGAGAGAGGTAGATTAACCATTGCCCGTCATTTAACAATGACTAATGAAAGATTAGGTTCGCGGATTCTCCTTGTGGATGATTTAGTAGACTCTGGAATCACACTTGTGCAGACTGTTTCTTGGTTAAAACAAAATAGTGATTCCCCAATCGAAGAGATTCGCACTGGGGTCATTTGGTATAAAGCTTGTGCCACAATAGCTCCAGATTACTACGTCGATTATCTTGCAGACAACCCCTGGATTCACCAACCATTTGAACACTATGAGTTGGGGGAGTGGGGAGGAGCGCTCGAAGTGCAACAAAGAAGTCTGAGAAAGGAAGCCGCCGCTCAGAACTTCGGCGATACGGCTTAAGCCGTGGGCGCTTCGTGCCATCGCTCCTCGGGCGTTTTGGGAATATGTGTCTCCAGGGTTTAATATAGATAACATCTGGGTACATCTGATGTTATCTTAAACTCACCCGTACAATAGTAGGGGAAAAAGTGAAGATTTTTGTAGTTAGCGTTCCTTGCGCTCACTACGAAGAACAATTAACAATCCTAGCGTGACAGTTTACACATGAACGCCTGGATGATAGCATAAAAACAAAAGATTACAAAAGAAGAATAAATAAACTTTTTGATCCCATGACTGAGACTGCTCTCGACAGATTTTGGGAACTTGTAATGAGCGCGATCGCTCTCAAAAGCGAAGCCTTTAAGCTGATTCAAACCCTACCCCTAGCTTCAAACGCAGCATTAAACATTGTACTTCTGGCTTGGTTTTCTCAAGCTGTAGGTCAGGGCATTGTATTATACGTCAACCGCGTCAAACCGATTCGCTTTATCCTTAGCTTGCTGATGGCATCTGTATTATTTGTAGTCTCTGCTGGATGTTGGGGCTTAAGTGCATGGTTGCTCAGTTGCCTACTATATAATGCGATTACCCCGTATGAAATTGTCTGGTCTACACTGGGACTTGCCTACGCGCCTTTAATTTTTGGTTTTTTGGTAGCTTTGCCTTATTTGGGTGTGCCAATTCAAATATTGCTCTCGATCTGGACACTGTTAGCATTGGCGATTGGCTTGCATGTCACCCTTGGTTTTGGGATTTGGCAGGCTAGTTGGTGCGGTGTGTCGGGATGGGTGATCTTTCAGATTTTACAACGCACTATTGGATTTGCCCAAGTAAGCAAGTGGATATCTAGACGATCAAGGAATACGCAAGTAGAACCGCAGATGTCTTCTGGGATTAGCCTTACGAGTGTTGGCAATAGAGATAACGGGAGGGTATGAGGTATTCTGATCCCAATTGATTTTATCTTTGGGATTTTTAGATTCAGGAAAAATATAAAATCCCAAATCTAGAAAATCGCGACGGTGGCTCCCAAATTGATTTGTAAAGTAAAGAATAAAATAATTTCACGATCCCTTGCCCGCAAACTAATTTGTGGGGCAATCTAAAATCTAAAATCTTAAAGTTTAAAATTGTTATGAGTGTCAAGCAAGTTAGCAAATTTTTAGGCATAGTTTTCCTAGTCATACTTTGTACGTTACTCTTTCCTCAACTCCGTAATCTATGGTCATTTTGGTACAACGCTTTGGGGAGTGCGTTAAAGCTGACAGTTGATTTGGTGCAGATTAGTTTGATTGCCGCCTTTTTTGCCGCTCTCTTGGTTCCTCTCGAAGCTTTGGGTTGGTGGGCTGGATGGTATGGCGATCGCATCGAACCCAAAATTCATCCAGAAATATCTGAGGAACCTCTCAGTAGGCCAACAGATATTGTCCGTTATGTTGTTTGCTTCGACGGTATTGAGCGGGCTTTATTTCAAGAGTTTCAGCGCGAGTTAACCGCAGCATTACCAGATAATATCATGTTAATCGGAGGGCTGCTCCCCCTGTCTGCCCGCACGACTGCTGTCGTCCGTGGTTCTTTTTTTGCGTTCATGATGAGTATCCGCGATTTAATTGTTGTGGCAGTTTCCGCCGATCCACGCTACGGACGTATCTATAATCAACGGACAGCACAAATCATTTATAACAGTTTAATCGGTCACGGTTACAGATCGGATAGTCAAATACCGATTACAGTGATTGGTTTCGGTGCGGGTGCCCAGAAAGCAATGGCAGCTATTCCAGATCTCAAGCAGGCACTCGACACACCCATTGAGGTGATTTCTGTTGCCGGAGAGATCGCTGGCAATAATAATGCCATTCTCGTAGAACATCTCTACCATTTGGTAGGTGACAAAGATATTTTTGAACGTCTAATTCAGATTTTATCTCCCAGGCGGTGGAAGGTATTCTTCTTATCCTACTGGAATCGTGCCCAACACATGGGCAAAATCAGTGTGGTTTCACTCGGTCCAGTCGCTCATATTGGTCGTGGGGGTCCTTTGGATGGAAACAAATACTTACCAGATGGTCGCACTCACCTGCGGCAAACGCTTGACATTGTGTCGAGTATTGTGCAAGGAAAGTTTCACGACAACCAACAAATAGTTAACACTAAGATTAATAATTACGAACGGTATCGGCAAGCAGCTTTTAATCGACCAGAACATTATCCTTTAAATCAGTCAGTCAATCCAGACCTTTATCGACCGATCGCCGCTTGGATGGGTCGATTAATTTTGCCACCGAAAGACCAACGCGATCGTGGTGTTCTGTTTGAAGTGCATCACGCCGAACTCGAACACAAAAATTTGCTGGGACGGGTTGTGTATTTGAAATGGATTGATCATCCCAAAGCTGGAGTGTCGGTGCAGTCGGTGAAAAAGGACGTTCACTTTAGCGAGGAAGCACTTTACAATTCCAAACAGGGAAATGTTGAACCACTTCGCGTCAATCATTGGCGACAGGTCACTCCATTAGAATCGCTTGCAGGTTCAAGACCCTATGATGATATCGTTGTCATGTTACGTCAGCCACTCGTGGTTGAGGAGCTGGAGAATACTGTTACTCTTTACATTACCAGTGAACCCGTGCAAATTTCCGGACGCTTTTATGCGTTGGTGAAGTTTTTGCAGCCTGTCAGAGCAAATAGCGATCAATTCAGGGTGGTTCATTTCAATCGGACTTCCGGTCATTTTGATGGCGTTGAGGAAATCGTGCAAATGCCTGCGGTGATTCCTGATCAGAATATCATTTCCCATTCAAACAGCCGCGATATCGAAAAGTTACCTCTCAATGATACAGGTTGGTATATTTACGGTGCAAAAGATGCTTCTCAAAAGTTTGTTGTCCAAGCACTTGCCCCTCGGGCATTGTTACAAGTTCAACCTCAAGAGGTGACTGTTGGCAGAAAAGCCGCAATAAAATATATCCGAAAACGCTGTTGGCAAGAGATTGTTGCTCATAAAGGACAAATCAGATCGGTTCTTTTGAGTCAGAAGGGTTTGGATATCGACCATTCAATGTCACCTTGGCGTGAGGGCGATCGCGCCTTGCTGGTTCACGTTTTTGGCGGTATTGGTGGCAAAAGACCAGAACCTTCGGCTAAAGGGCCGATCTACTTTGGTCATTGTGCATATGGGGTGGCACAGGTGGTACGGGAACCTCTGACAGGTGAGTTGCGTTTTGAGATTGCGTATCACCAAGTGTATTGTCACAATGGTGATGGGCTGATTGCAGGTACGCTATCTTGGACTCGTTATATGGGCGATCGCCAGTTTGGGTGGTTGGGAATTCGTCCGGTTTCCGACTTTTTGATCAAGTTTGATGCGATCGCTGAAGATTATGAAGTTGATGGAGTGAAGTACTCGCCATTAGGAGTTCTCACCCGTCAACTGGAAATTATGAGTGCACGTTACAGAATCGGGGATGGTACAGGTGCCACCTTCGTTGGTCCGGCAAACAATTGTACCCAAGATGCCAATCAAGCATTGTATGCAGCGATTCGCTCCATCCAAATTTTTATCCAATTCAATTATCCAAGTATTCCGGCAGCTCTCAAATCCAATCCACATTTTAAAGATTGGTTAATTCGCCATCCCGAATTATATACCTGCTTTAAGCATCTAGTCAATTTAGGTCAAGCTCTCAACCACGACCTTTTACCGTTTGGGGTTGCACGAACTGATTGGGAAAACTCGATTGCAGACTTAGGGAGTTCTCTGGCAGATGATCCTTTAAAACAACTTTTCACGGCTTTAGTCAGTTGGCGAACCATACTGCCTCACCAAGCAAGCAATAGTATTCTCAAGATATTTATCGAACAAGGAGCCTCGGTATGGGTACTGAGTACTAGTCAAGTTGGCAACTCAGATCCAGGTCTTGCGGCAGTTGCTCCTTTTACTTTTTAGACTGAGAAGTAACTCCTTGCGCTCGTGGGGACCGAGTTTTCACTTCTTAAATTTTCTGCATGACTTGCACCCGTACTGCATAAGCTGCGGCGGTTGAAATTTGCGATCGTATACCCAACGTTGTTTGAATGCTTCTAGTTTTTGTAATTCCAATACTTTTCCGTTTTGAGGAAATAGAATATCAGGAGCAAAAAATTCTTTATTAGCTGGAGGACTCTCCCAGTTATC
>CAZZVG010000516.1:0-5289 GCA_964657295.1 Iningainema sp.
TTGTTGTACTCGTCACTAGTTTTTTTGAACGGAGTTCTTTGTTTCTGCTTTTTAGCCTTATCTTTCTCATAATCTAACTCTTTCAGCTTTTTCATAATTCGGCTAAAATACTCTTGTAAGTAACCTTCCAGAGTCGTCATTTCCTTTGGTTCTAACCCAAAAACCTTGTAAACATCATCCATTGGAGCATTAAGTGGTAGACCACTTGCCAGCACTTCTGAAAAAGCGAGTCTATCTGCTATGTTCCATCCCCACTGAAAGAACCGCAGCATATATCGCATGGTACGCAGTACGCCGATGGGCATCCGTGTTACCCTAGCTTCTTTTCCTGACAAGCGTTCGCACAATTTGATAATTTCCTCAGCACTCCAGGCGCGAGTCCCCATAATTGGGAAAGTTTGCTTTTCAGTTTCTTTCACCGCTAAAGCACGGATCGCAAATTTAGCAATGTCTTGAGTATCCATATAGGCTATGGGAGAAGACTCACCTGTCACCCAAACTGGCTGTGCTTCCAAAATAGGAATTCCATATTGACCAATTAAGCCTTGCATAAAGCCAGCTAGAGACAATATGGTGTAATTCAAGCCAGATTCAGCTAAAAAGAGTTCCGTACAGCGCTTAATCTCCATCAACGGCACTTCTGGGTACTTTTCAGCATTCAACACAGAAAAGAAGATAAAACGCTCTACACCCGCAGCTACAGCCGCTTGAATTAAGGATACCTTGCCGTCCCAGTCTAACCTTTTAATACTTACGGGATCGGTAGGACGGGATGTTGAGGCGTCAATAATTGCCGTGACACCTTCAAGAGCTGCTGTCACTGTTTGCGGGTAACACAAATCTCCGCGAAAGAGTTCTGCACCCCATTCTTTTAAAAAGGCAGCTTTTCTCGGACTCCGAACAAGACAGCGTACTTTATAACCCTCATCGATGGCACGACGAGCCACTTGTCTTCCCAAGGTGCCACTTGCACCAATTATTAATAATGTCATGAGGGTTCTTTACTAAATTTAAAGTTTTATGACTTAAATCTTATCAGAATCATCTAACCAAACAAAGTTAACAAAAATTTTCATAAACTTGCTCTTGGCGGCAGACAGACAACGCTCGCTTTGCAAGAAGTCAAAAGTCAAAAGTCAAAAAAATAAAAAGGATTCAAGCCCCCTAAATTTATTTTGGTGGTTCTTCCTTTTGACTTTTGAACGCCAGTTGCTTCAAGTCGTCGGCAGAGCCGCCCAACGCACTGGCTCCTTTTGACCTCCCCGGAGGGGCTGACTATTCTTCTTCTGCACCTTGGACTTTTAGTAATAGCACACCTAGACCCCAACCGACGAAGATTAGACCGAAGGACAATAGCGCCGCATTTAACATTTCGCCGCTCATGGGTGTAATTCTCCTATGCAAATTGTTTAATTAAATTAAGTCTATCAGAAGCTTGTTCGAGAAGCTCGATTCTTAAAGAGGTGTAAAGTCTTATGAAGCTACCACAAAAGCGACCGCGTCTTTTACTAACGTTGGGAGATCCGGCAGGAATTGGACCTGAGGTGATTTTAAAGGCTTTGGCTGACCCGGAAGTTAACAAAAGTTGTCACCTGACAGTAGTAGGTAGCCAAGATTTGCTACAAGAAACTTATCACAAACTTAATTGTGTTGGGACCTTAGAACCTTTGGCAAATCCAGCAGAGTTGTCAATTCTCGATGTACAGTTAGAGGAAGACATAAAACGCGAAATTGCCATCGGGACTGGTAATGCGGCAAGTGGTGCGGCTAGTTTTGCTTATATGGAAACAGCGATCGCCCATACTCTGACTGGTGAATTTGATGGGATTGTCACTGGGCCAATCGCGAAATCGGCTTGGAAGGCGGCAGGCTACAATTATCCCGGTCAAACAGAACTTTTGGCGGAATACTCAGGTGCTAAGCGTGTGGGAATGTTGTTTGTAGCCCGATCGCCTTATACTGGTTGGACACTCCGCACAATGCTTGCTACCACACATATACCGCTTTGTCAAGTATCACAGGTATTGACACCGCAGTTGATGACGGAAAAATTGGAGTTGCTGGTGGAATGTTTAGGGAAAGATTTTGGTTTAGCTCAAGCCAGGATTGCGATCGCAGGTTTAAATCCCCATAGCGGCGAACAGGGACAATTGGGACGTGAAGAACAGGATTGGTTAATTCCTTGGATCGAGGAACATCGTCAAAATTATCCAAACTTACAGCTAGATGGTCCTATCCCTCCTGATACAATGTGGGTCAAGCCCGGTCAAGCTTGGTACGGAGATTCGAGAATCCAAAATCCAAACACCACAAGGTACAATCTACCTGATGCTTATCTGGCACTTTACCATGATCAAGGCTTGATTCCTGTCAAGCTGATGGCTTTTGACCGAGCGGTAAATACTTCGATCGGTCTTCGGTTCATTCGGACTTCACCCGATCACGGCACAGCGTTTGATATTGCAGGTCAGGGTGTAGCCGATGCTACAAGTATGAAAGCTGCGATCGCATTGGCAGGTGTGTTAGTTTTACAGAGATTTGGCTCTTGATTATAACACAATACGGTTGATCTCGTTTCAGTCAAGTTGCCTATTTCGTAGTGTAGATACATTTCTTATTGTTTAGTGTCTACATTAGGCAGTAACAAAACGCTACGGAGACGATCAACTAATGCCAGATGAGCAACAACTAGAGGAGCAACTGCTCTCGCAGGGAGCGGGAAAGATGATATCTGAGCAGCTCGATAAACTAGAAACAGTAGACGTCGATGTGCAGACTAACCTGTTTAAAATGATTCAGGGACAGGTTGATGGTGTCTCTCTATCAGGTCAAGGATTAGAATTGCAAGATCTCCGTGTGCAAGAAATCACACTGCAAACAGATAATATTGCTGTTAATCCTTTGAGCGCTCTTTTTGGTCAAATCGAACTCAATCAACCCGTAAATGCTACTGTTCGGATTGTACTAAAAGAAGAGGATATTAACCGCGCCTTGAGTTCAGACTCGATTCTGAGTCAGATACCGACATATGAATTGAATGTCGATGGCGAGATTGTCAGCTTGAAGCTGCAAGAGATCCAAATTCAGCTACCAAGCGATCGGCAAATCGGATTTACAGGAATTGTGTTGCTCAAAGAAAAAGGCAATGCTCATACAGTAGGTTTTACAGCAATGATTCGCCCGCGCACCTCTACAGAACCGATAATGTTGGAGAGTTTTAACTGTAATCCTGGAGTTGGCATTTGTTTAGACACAGTTGCTGCTTTCATAAAAAAGGTCAAAGAACTAGTGAATTTGCCATCTTTTGAATATCAGAAGACAGCTGTGAGTATTAAAAGTTTGGTAGTGCAAAAAGGCAGCTTGAAAGTTTTAGCAGCAGCTCATGTGAAGGAAATACCTTCTTATGGACAGTGAATTTTATAACTAGAGAACGATGTAAAGTTAGTCAAGGATTACTAACATTAGGCAATATCTATTGATTGCGAAAATTAAAGTATGCAGACGTATGATGTTGTGATTATCGGAGCCGGACACAACGGGCTAGTTTGTGCCGCTTACTTGCTAAAAGCAGGTTATAGCGTTGTATTGTTAGAAAAGCGTTCTGTTCCCGGTGGCGCAGCAACTACGGAGGAGTCTTTGCCAAAAGAAGCTCCTGGATTTAAATTTAATTTGTGTGCTATTGACCACGAATTTATTCATCTGGGACCAGTTGTTCAAGAATTGGAACTAGAGAAATATGGTTTGGAATATTTGGAATGCGATCCAGTTGTCTTTTGTCCTCACCCTGATGGGAAGTATTTTCTAGGTCATAAATCACTAGATAAAACTTGTGCAGAAATCGCCCGTTATAGCGATCGCGATGCTAAAAAGTACAAAGAGTATACAGAATATTGGCAAAAGGCGCTTGGGGCGATGATTCCCATGTTTAACGCACCGCCAAAGTCAGTTCTAGATATTCTTGGTAACTATGATATAGCCAAGATTAAAGATTTATTCTCAGTGATTGGTTCGCCATCTAAAACGCTGGACTTTATTCGCAACATGTTAACCAGCGCAGAGGATATTCTCAACGAATGGTTTGATTCAGAGTTTCTCAAAGCCCCTCTGGCTAGACTAGCTGCCGAACTTGGTGCGCCACCTTCGCAAAAAACCATTGCTATTGGTGCAATTATGATGGCAATGCGTCACGATCCAGGCATGACAAGACCTCGCGGTGGTACTGGCGCATTAGTGCAAGCCTTATTGAACTTAGTCAAAAGTAAAGGCGGTGTTGTACTCACAGATCAGCACGTTGAGAAAGTTTTGATTGATAATAACCGTGCCGTTGGTGTGAGAGTTGCAAACGGGACAGAATATCGTGCTAAGTATGGGGTGATCTCAAATATTGATGCTAAACGTCTATTTTTGCAAATGATCGATGCCAGTGAAGTTGATGCTGTTGATCCAGATTTGCGAGAAAGATTAGATCGCCGCATCGTTAACAATAACGAAACTATCCTCAAAATTGACTTAGCTTTAAACGAACCCTTACGTTTTGAACACCACGAACATAAGGACGAGTATCTGATTGGATCTGTATTAATTGCAGATTCTATTAGTCACGTAGAACAGGCTCATAGTAAATGTACCTTAGGAGAAATACCAGATTCCGACCCATCTATGTATTTGGTCGTGCCAACAATGTTAGATCCGTCGATGGCACCACCAGGAAAGCATACAGCGTGGATTGAGTTTTTCGCCCCCTATCAAATCGCAGGTGCAGAAGGTACGGGTTTGAAAGGTACGGGGTGGACAGATGACTTGAAGCACAAAGTTGCAGACAAAGTTATTGACAAGTTAGCAGATTATTCACCAAATGTGAAAGACTCAATTATCGCCCGTCGTGTGGAAAGTCCGGCAGAACTGGGAGAAAGATTGGGTGCTTATAAAGGGAATTACTACCACATTGACATGACTTTAGATCAGATGGTGTTTTTCCGTCCCTTACCAGAAATAGCAAATTACAAAACCCCAATAGAAGATTTGTTCCTGACAGGTGCGGGAACTCATCCAGGTGGTTCGATTTCGGGAATGCCAGGACGTAACTGTGCGCGGATATTTTTACAAGCAAAGCATCCGATCGCACAAACACTCAAAGATGCACGGGATTCTATTAAGTCTACTGTGGAGTCGGTGTTCAAAAAAAGTTAGGTAAAACGATCTCCGGTTCTTGTTTAAGTCCTAAAACATTCGTGAAAAACAAGATCCCCGACTTCTTAAAGAAGTCGGGGATCTGTGTCTTCAATTTTC
>CAZZVG010000517.1:0-5269 GCA_964657295.1 Iningainema sp.
CAATTTTTTCTCCCCCTCCCCCCCTCTCCCCCTCCCCCTCTCCCTAAAGGACACCCTTTATGCAAAAGTCATCAAGCAGAAGAAAATTGAGAAATTTACGATCTGCGAAATCAAAAGGGCAGAAGCAGAAGGGTTGGAGAAGATGGTTATCGGGTCTATTTCCTAACAAACATTCAGAGCAAACAACGCTCCTTCGCCGCGAATTGCGACAACCAAGAGAGCCAGAGCAAAACACTTCTTCGGTGAGCGCAAACAAAGTGCGTGACGAGCTTCCCAGTCGCAAACATCGAGTCTTTATTATTTGGGGTATATTAATTGCTGCTGGGGTGGCGCTAGCGATTAACTTATACCACCTGCAAATTGTCAGTGGACCAAAGTTAATGCAGAAGGCACGCAACCAACAAATGGTGAATTTGCGACCTTTTATGCCCCGTCGCCCAGTCGTCGATCGCAACAGTAATGTGTTGGCGATTGACCGTCCGGTGTATACTTTGTTTGCTCATCCCAAGCTGTTTGAAAAGTCTCAAGAACAGATAGCACAGCAGTTGGCACCAATCCTCGATCTTGACCAAATTGATCTAGAGAAAAAGTTTCAAGGAAAAAGAAGCGGGATCACTCTTGCGACTGGCATACCCGAAGAAAATGCTGATCGGATTTCCTCATTGCACCTGAATGGTTTAGAGTTGATTCAAAAATACTCCAGATTTTACCCAGAACAAGATTTGGTGGCAGAAGTCGTGGGCTATGTTAATATTGACCGTCGCGGTCAAGCTGGGGTGGAGTACAGCCAAGAAAAATTGCTAGAACGTTCGGTGCAAATGGTGCGTCTTAGTCGTGCAGGTAACGGCTCTCTCATGCCTGATCATGCTCCGGATGGTTTTTTGCATTTTGACGATCTGCAACTACAACTGACTATTGACAGCCGTTTGCAACGAGTTGCTCGCTCTGCTCTCAAACAGCAGATGGAAAAGTTCCACGCGAAGCGAGGGACGGTTATTGCCATGGATGCTTGGGATGGTTCGCTACTTGCTCTGGTAACTCAGCCAACCTATAACCCAAATGAATACTCCAAAGCCGATATCTCTCTGTTTAAAAACTGGACGGTGGCAGATCTTTATGAACCCGGTTCCACGTTTAAGCCGCTCAATGTGGCGATTGCTTTAGAAACTGGTGTGATCGAACCTAATAATGTGTTCAAAGATCCTGGTTTTATTCGAGTGACTGACCGAACGATCAAAAATGCGGAAAACAAACGTTACGGACGATTAAACATTGCTCAAATTATACAGTATTCTAGCAACGTCGGTATGGTGCAAATTATGCAAAGGCTACAGCCATCATTATACTATACTTGGTTGCAAAAGCTGGGGCTAGGGCAAAGTGTCTATACAGATTTGCCTTTTACAGTCAGCAGTCAGCTAAAAAGTCAAGAAGAATTTGTCTCCGTACCGATAGAACCAGCAACAACCTCCTTTGGACAAGGATTTTCCCTAACACCATTGCAACTGGTGCAAATGCAAGGAGCTTTAGCCAATGGAGGAAAATTGGTCATGCCTCATGTCGTGCGGGGGTTAGTGGATAGTAAGGGACAGATGCATTACTCACCAAATCTGTCAGTCCCAACCCAACTTTTCTCCCCCGCAACAAGTCAAAAGGTCGTGGAAATGATGGAAACTGTGGTTGATGACGGAACTGGAAAAGCCTCACAAATCTCCGGCTATCGCATCGCAGGCAAAACCGGCACAGCCCAAAAAGCCAGTCGTTCCGGTGGCGGCTATATCACTGATGCTTACATCACTAGTTTCTTAGGTATATTACCAGTAGAATCACCCCGCTATGTGGTGCTGGCATTAGTGGATGAGCCGAAGGGAAAAAATGCCTTTGGTGGTATTGTCGCCGCACCTATTGCTAAATCGGTCATGGAAGCTTTGATTACGATTGAGCAAATTCCACCCAGCAAGCCCATGAGTCAAGCATCTGAGCATTGAGAGCAGATGGGTTCCGGTAAAGGTCGCTTTTCTCCCAAAAATATGCTGACTGAGTTTGGCATGGAGAGAAATATGACAATTCCTTTTTAACAGTTAACTTTGAAAAGTTAACTGTTAAAAAAGAATTAGTTTGCCTTGAATGGCGAATTGAGCGTGGTATCTCTCAAATTGTTTGGTAAACTACTAATTGAATAACGGTGTTCGGGAACTGGAAACCCAGCCTCACCAAAGGTTTCGCGTATGGTTTTGTTTGTATCGAAGTAGACTTGCCAGTAGTGGTCGTTATTGCAATAAGGACGTACTGCTAATACAGGTCCCGCTAAGTTGAACTCTAAAATTTCTAAATCTGGTGCCGGGTTTGTCAGAACATTCGGAATTTGGCTAATTTTTGCTTTCAGATAGTAGATGGCTTGGTTGTGATCGACATTGTGATGAAGTTGAGCAACCAGATCGACGCGACGGTATGGATTGGCAGAATAATTTTGGATATTATCAGCAAATATTTTGTTATTACCGATAATTGTTAACACGTTATCCGGCATATCGATACTAGTGGTAAACAGTCCAATTTCCTTGACGGTTCCTGTAACGCCTGCAGCTTTGATAAAGTCACCAACTTTGAACGGTCGAAACATAATGAGAAAGGCACCTGCGGCAAAGTTCGCCAGCAATCCACCCCATGCAGCACCAATAGCAATACCAGCTGCTGCTAATAATGCTGCGAAGGAAGTCGTCTCGACACCGAAGAAGCCAAGAAGTGAAACTATGAGGATCACTCGCAGCGTTACGGAAATGATATTGAGAAGGTAATTAACGATTGTTGGCTCGATGAGCTGGTTTCTAAAAGCACGTCGTATCAGGCGGAGACCAAAGTCAATCAACCTCTGACCGATAAGCCATATAAGCATGGCTCCGAGTAGCTTCAGTCCAAACGTAGTTAACAGTGCAAGTGCAACCTGACCAATCTGATTTATATCCATAAATCTTCCTGTGTTTGTAGACTCCTAACAAAAAATATAGATAAGAAAGGTACAAATATGTGTAAATACTTTTTTTTAAAATTTTTCGGGGATTCAATACTTACTAAAATTTCTGTATGATTGATATAAATTATACTTATTGGTAGTTTTATTTACAAACTATCCTCTTTTTTAATGATTAAAAATCAAGAAGGAGAATGTCACGAGTACAGTATTTTCACCTCTAAAAACAATATTGATGTTACTAAAATTACCATTCAATTCATAACTTGTAATTTAATTTTAATAACAGATAAGTTATAAAGTTATATAGTTCAATAGAGGCATTATGTCTTATTCATTTGATGTTTTATGGTTAAGTGCCAGTCCTAGTTTGAAATATTTTGACCAACTATTACTACGTAACTTATCTAAATACTTGAATGTTGCTCGGTGGGAGTACCGGCAAACCAAAGATGAAGCCAGTTCTATAGATAAAGCGGTGGCACTGTTATCTGATTGTCTAAAGTCTTGCGATCGCCCAGTTCATTTGGTAGGTCACGGAATTAGCGGTATAGTCGGCTTAATGTTTGCCCGTCAATATCCTCAACAGGTACAATCCTTAACCCTACTAGCAGTAGCAGCTCAACCGGCAACGACTTGGCATACCCACTATTACATTCAGCGACAACTTCTGCCGATAACCCGCGAGCAAGTTTTAGTCAACACTGTTCGTAGTCTATTTGGGAATAAACATGATTACTCTACGAAGAAGTTAGCTGCTGCCCTGGAGAGAGATTTAGAAGAATCACCCTCTGTTCATTCGCTTTTCAGATTAGCGGATTTACCTAAAGGAGACGTTTCTGTACCATTGATGGTGTGTGGCAGTAAGACTGATCCTGTTGTCCATCCACCTGTATTGCATGAATGGCTAACGTGGTTAAAGCCAGAAGATAAAATTTGGGAATGCCCTGCAGGTTATCACTTTTTTCATCACTTTTACCCTCAATTGGTGGGAAAGCAAATTTTACATTTTTGGCAACTCCATCATCCGCAGTTACTTTCCAAAATAGTCAATAGTTGAAAGCACCGGTATAGATATACTGAAGGGACATCAACCAAAAGTTATAGATAAATCTTAGCTAAAAGACTAGTGCAACAAGGCAAAAGTAAAAAGTAAAAAGGCAAAAGAAAGAAATCCTTATATATCAAGCTTTTGGTTTGAAATTTACTGGTAAGTTATTTCAGCCAACCTGCACTAGTATCAAGACGATCCGACTGTTAAAGCTAACAACTACACTTTTCTCTTGATTGCTAATTACAATCGAGATGGTACACCTATGCACTCAGGCAGCCTCTTCTTTCAGGTGCATAGGTGCTAATGGGCTTTTCATCAGTCCCTGCTCAAAAGCCTAGACTCACTTGTGGGTCGTTAAATAGTGATTGAAGTCAAGCCAACCTAATCGAATAAAAGTGTAAACTCAGAATAACAAGCGCTCTGGAGAAGCACCATAGTGCGTCTCTTCTGGCAAAACAGCTTAACATCTATTCAAAAAAACGTCTGCCATGAAAGATTCTTTCACAACAAACACAGCGTTGCTTCGCCAAAAAATTAGAGGATACTTACAGTTTGGTAATCAACGGTTTTTGAAAACACCAGAGCGATCGCTCTTGGAAGCATATCAGTCTGCTCAAACCATTAAAAATATCGAGATCGAGCATTTTGCTGGTAAAAAAATATCCCCTGAATCTGTTTATCATACTGAGAGTGTCATGGGCTATTGGCAAGTCTACCTTGCTAAAAACTTAAGTATTATCAAAGTGAAGCTGGCAGAGTTTCGGCTGAGTCGTTCGCTGCTAAATACCTCCAACCCCGTATTTTTAGATAAGCTCAAGTTTATTGATGAGGTTATAGCTAAGTATATTCCTCAAGATGAAGAGATTGAAAGTGCGATTGTACACATCGAACAACCTGCGCCACTAAACCAGGAGGTGATGTTTCTACAGCCGATTTCAGATGATATCGCCCCTCCAACAAATCGACCTAAATCCGATAAAGCTGGTGTATTACCAAGGTCGATCGGCAGAACAATTGATAGAATAAAAGCAGATCTTTCTCCTCAAGGAGAACAGCAATTTGTTAGGAAGTTTCGTATTTCTCGAAATAAAACAAGAGCGGCTGTTAAATTTTTAGCCCTACTGATTCTTGTACCATTTTTAACTCAAAAGCTATCCAGGCAGTTTGTAGTCAAACCGATAATAAAGCAAATACAAGGTGAGAGCAAATCTCAAATTTTTCTAAATTCCGAAATGGAAGAAGAA
>CAZZVG010000518.1:0-5267 GCA_964657295.1 Iningainema sp.
TTAAATTTATAAAAAACATATAATTAAATATAATAATTTACACTTAGTGACTTAATTGACATTCAAGTTTCTAAATGCAAAATTTCAGATAGGCTACTATTTTTTGATGATGGCTACACCTGCCGTTCGCGCAGCGACGACCACTGGAGTTGGCATCGTAAAAGTTTTCAGTCTACTGATTTTTGCGATGGCTGGAACTCTTGTTTTTACGTTTGTTTTCAAAAGTTTGTGGTTTACTGACAACAGAGAAAGGTAGCATTTTAATCAAAGAACACTATAAAATTAATCCAAAAAAACTGCATAATCATCTGCCTTTAGCACCCATAAATAAGTAGGGCACTATCATGCAGACAATTTTGCGTCATTTTGTCATACTTTATGTATGACAATAATTACTCAGTATTCGCTGCTATTGCTAAGTAAAAATACTTAAATTTTTTGCAGGCAAACAATGCCCTACTACGACTCGAAATCGGTAATATGAATGATCCCTAAAAAATGAAAAAATTAGTCACAGTCAACTAAGAAATTGACAATTAAGGATAGTCAATAATGGTATTTACTTCAAATGATTTAATGGCAATTTTCCCAAATCAGCTATGGTTAGAAATATCCGAACAGGAGCAGGAAAACACATGGCAACTTGTAACCAAACAACTATATTCTAATGCAGTTGCACGCTGGAATGGTTATCTAAATACTCTTTGTCTAAATAGTTTTCTGGCTTTGTTTCAAGATGATTTTGACAATGGGTATTTGCTATTGCATCAAGAAGCTGATTTATCGATTTGGGAAGTTATTAATGGGACAGTTCTGACTTTTGGTGAAACTCGTATTGTCTTAATTCCTAATGACAAAAGCAATATATCCGAATTTTGCATTCCTCAAGAATGGGTTGATATTGCAAACTGGGCACCTGATTATTATTTGGCTGTACAGTTAAACTTAGAAGAGTGTTGGTTACGAGTGTGGGGATACGCTACGAGGATACAAATACGCGAACAAGCAAGATATGAGGTAATCAGCAGAACTTACTGCTTGGATGTGGAAGATTTAATTCCAAACTTGAATGTCATGTGGGTAGCACAAGAAATGTGCCCACCGCAGAAACCAGAAGTTCAATTATTACCCAGTTTGTTACCTAGTCAAGTCGAAAAATTACTAGAACAACTTAGTCATACAACGTCTTATTCACCCAGGCTAGATCTGCCATTTCCTGAGTGGGGAGCAATATTAGCATCAGATGAATATCGACAGCAACTGTATCGCCTCCGGATAGAAAACTGCAACAAAAAAATAGTGGAATCTAGTCCGGCTGTAACTAGTAGTAATTTAAGCCTTTGGTTCCAAAATATTTTTACAGCAGGATGGCAGTCTCTAAATGCACTGTTTGTAATAGAACAAAGAGATTTAGCTTTTAATTTCCGCAGTAATTCTCTGTTTAACTCAGAAATTAAGCTGAAAGGTGTTAAGTTAATCGATTTAGGAATGCAACTGAAGGAAAAATCAGTTGTGCTACTGGTTGGCTTAACTCAGGAAGCTGATCAAAAAGTATGTATTCGCGTACGGTTATGTCCAACGACTGGAGAAAATTACCTGCCAGCTAATATAAATGTGATTTTGCTCAATGAGTCGGGAACGGTACTTCAACAAGTGCGATCGCGCAGTTACGATAACTATATTCAACTTAAAAGATTTAAACCTCCACAAGGTACGAGTTTTACTATCCAAGTTTCTTTGGGCGATGTCAGTGTCAAGGAAAATTTTGTGCTTGAGGAAGTTGATGGATAGATGGCGATCAAATAGACACAATCACTTAAAATACTAATGTAAAATTTCTTATACTGGCTCAACTCCTAACAAATGAGTAAATCAGTAGTCATTAATCTGGGAAGCGGTGATTACCAGAGTGGATTTCCAAGAGTAACTGCTCAAATCTGGGCTGAAGGACACGTTCTACCAGAGCAATTCATTGGCAGTTTACCTCCAGCACCTTCTCTGATTGAACTGTATAAAGATTGGCAGTCACTTTATCAGCATCTCTACGACAACCAACAGTTACGTTCACTAGCACCAAAGGACAACTCTCAAGAGATAGAAATCGAGGCCGGTGATATAACTAACGTTTCTGTTGTTAGCTTCGATGAGTTATCCGAAGAATTACAAGCAGGAATTAATGAGTGGCTCAGATCGAGGGAGTTTCTTCATATTGACCAACAGCTGCGATCGCGACTAACAACAGCAGAAGAAATCCGAGTCATTGTTGAAACTGGTGATATGGCGCTGCGGCGATTACCTTGGCATCGCTGGAATTTATTTACAGATTTTCCTAAAGCTGAAATGGCGCTGTCTCGGCAGGAGTACAAACGCACTACAATTAACCCAGCAAAGGATCAAAGTCGGAAAGTCAGAATTTTAGGGATTTTAAGTAGTAGCAGTGGTATTGATTTTGAGCGGGAAAGTCAATTTCTCAACAGCTTAGCGGATACCCAAACAGTTTTTCTCGTTAACCCATCGCGTCAAGAATTAAACACGCAACTTTGGAATTCAGACGGCTGGGACATTTTATTTTTTGCAGGACACAGTCAAACAGAAAGTGAAATAGGGCGGATTTATATCAACGAGAACCCTATAAATAACAGCTTGACGATTGAAGAGTTAAACCAAGCGCTGCTGGCGGCTATAGGAAACGGTTTAAAATTGGCAATTTTTAACTCCTGTGATGGGTTGGGATTAGCTGTAGCATTAGAGAAATTAAATATTTCCACAGTAATTGTCATGCGAGAGCCTGTGCCAAATCGTGTAGCGCAGGATTTTTTTCAGTATTTTTTAGAAGCTTTCGCAACTCATAGACTATCTTTATATTTAGCAGTACAGCAAGCGCGTCGGAAGTTGCAAGGGATAGAATCGGAGTTCCCTGGTGCGTCTTGGTTGCCTGTGATTTGCCAAAATCCATCAGTAGAAGCCCCAACTTGGCTGACTTTGGGGGGAATACCACCCTGTCCTTATCGCGGTTTATTCGCTTTTGGGGAAGAGGATGCACATCTATATTTTGGGCGAGAAAAATTTATCCAGGATTTGCTTTTGGCGGTAAAAACCAGGCCTTTGGTGACTGTGTTTGGTGCTTCTGGAAGCGGTAAGTCGAGTGTCGTTTTTGCTGGCTTGATTCCAGCGCTACGGGTGTCGGAGGAATTTACAGATGTAAGGGATAATTTGAAAGTGAATCCAACAGATGACTCATCTGTTAGATCCCCGACAAAATCCGCTGGCCCACATATTATCTCTTTTCGTCCGGGGCATAATCCAATTGCTGCGTTGGCAGCTACTTTAGCACCTTTATTGCACTTTGAGCAAGTAAACAAACCAAAATCCACAGACACGCAAGCGCCTCTGCGCAGGAAAATCCAAAATCTAAAATCAAATGCCCGTCCCCAAATTGAATTAGAAGTAGCGAACATACTCCGGCAAGATAACCAAGCTTTAACCAAAATCATCGAAAACTTAGTGCAGCAATCAAGTTGCACCCGCCTAATACTCATAGCCGACCAATTTGAAGAACTTTATACTCTTTGCCCAGAATCTGAACGTCAGTCTTTCTTAGATGGACTGCTCAATGCCTGTAGTGACGCTCCAGCGTTTACCCTTGTTTTAACACTGCGCGCCGACTTTTACAAACATGCTGTTTCTAACCGCCGCTTCAGCGATGCTTTACAGGGGGCAGTTTATCACCTCGGTCCGATGAGTCATGAGGAATTGCGATCGGTGATCGAAAAACCTGCGGCACAAATGCAAGTCCAACTAGATAATGTCTTGACGAATATACTTATTAATGATACTATAGCATCCCCTGGACGTTTACCGTTACTGGAGTTTACCCTGGCGCAAATGTGGTCAAAACAACGGAGTGGTTGGTTGACTCGTGCTGCTTACAACGAAATTGGTGGTGTTGAGCAAGCGATCGCGAATCACGCTGAGGCGGTTTATGCTCAACTAACTCTTGCCCAAAGGCTCTTGGCACAGCGGGTATTTATTCAGTTGGTGCAACCAGGGAATCTAACAGACTTCAGCCGACGATTGGCGACGAGTAATGAGGTTGGAAGCGAAAACTGGGATTTGGTGACGCAACTTGCGGACGCCCGTGTGCTAGTAACAAACCGCAATGAGTTATCAGGTGAAGAAACAGTGGAAATTGTCCATGAGTCACTGATTAGAAGCTGGGGACGTCTAGAGCAGTGGATACAAGTTGATGGTGAATTTCGTCACGCTCAAGAGCAGTTGCGATCGGCAATTCGTCAGTGGGAAAGTAGCAGTAATGATGTTGGTGCTTTGTTGCGCGGAAAGCTTTTGGCGGACGCGGAATATTGGCGACAAAAACGCAGAGATGATCTGAGTTTGAGGGAGAAATATTTTATTGAGCTTTCTTTAACACTGCGAGATAACGACAGAAAGAAGCACAAGCGTAAACGGCGACTGACTGTCTTAGGGTTGGCAGGTGGTTTGGTGTTCGCGTTGAGTTTGGCACTCATGGCTTGGTGGCAAGGGCAGAAAGCAAGCGACAGCGAGATTAAAGCGATTAGTGAATCCTCGGCTGAGCTTTTCGTCTCCAATCAAAAGTTGGATGCACTCATAAAAGCTATCGAAGCGAGGCAAAAATTGCAAAAGTTAGGTTGGGTAGGTGCAGATACTCAGCTTCACGTTGAATCAGCGCTACGCCGAGCAGTGTATGGAACACTTGAGTACAATCGCCTGGAAGGACATAACAGTGAGGTTAAAAGAGTAGTTTTCAGCTTTGATGGTAACATGATCGCCTCAACGAGCGACGACAAAACCGTCCGACTTTGGAAGATTGATGGCACATTGCTTCACACCCTAAAAGGACATCAAGATATAGTTTGGGGCGTTGCTTTCAGCCCTGACGGTAACACAATTGCCTCAGCAAGTGCAGACAACACTATTAAACTCTGGAAGAAAGACGGCAAATTACTGACTACGCTCAGGGGTCATAGTGATAAGGTTTGGGGAGTTGCTTTCAGTCCTGACGGTAACATCATTGCCTCGGCGAGTAACGATAGCACTGTCAAACTCTGGAAGAAAGACGGCACGTTGCTCCATACCCTCAAAGGGCATCAAAATATCGTTTGGGATGTTGCTTTCAGCCCCGACGGTAACACGATTGCCTCGGCGAGTGCAGACAACACTGTCAAACTTTGGAAGATTGACGGTACGTTGCTCCACACTCTCAAAGGGCATAGTGATAAGATTTGGAA
>CAZZVG010000519.1:0-5253 GCA_964657295.1 Iningainema sp.
AGTCATAGAGCGCTAAAGCGCAACTACGAACCTATCTTTTTATAATTTCGTCGAACATGAAGTCGGGGATCTGGATATTGCGGATAAGATTTGAAATAATTCCAGTTGAAAAATTTTTCATCGGTTTTCCTCAGTTGCTTGACGAGGATCTTCATCAGGAGGATGTAAACCAGCTTTGACCCAAAAACCCTGTGCACTCTGAGAGGATGTTTGAAAAGTCGGTTAAGCAGTAAAAAAAGCTCTCAGGGCGTAAGCTGTAAATACGTAGATACAGCACCATTGAGAGCGATGAGTAAAGTTTACCCTAGTAACTTAACCCCAGCGCAATTTGAACTGATTAGTGGGTTAATACCACCCCCAAAACCTGGTGATCGCAAGCGTGAAGTCGATATTTTGGACATTCTCAACGCCATATTCTATGTGCTGTGTGAGGGCTGTCGATGGCGTGCCTTACCAGGGGACTTCCCAAACTGGCAAACAGTCTACACCTATTTCCGTAACTGGCGCAAAGATGGAACATGGGTGAGGATGCATGACCAACTCAGGGAGTGGATGAGAGTATCCTCAGATCGAGAGCCGAGTCCATCAGAAGCGATTATAGACCTGCATAGTGTGAAAAGTGCGGCGTTGGTAAGTCAGGCGGTAGGATACGATGCGGGGAAAAAAGTGAAGGGACGCAAACGCTTCCTGACAGTAGATACTTTGGGTTTAGTACTGCGGGTGTTGATCACTGCGGCTAGTATAGGTGAGCGTGAAGGCGGCAAACAAGTACTCAAGAAGGTCAAACAGATGGGAACTGCCGTGTCGCGCCTGCATACGATCTGGGTCGATGCTGGTATGAAAGGCAACCCTTTCATGCAGTGGGTGATGGATTTTTGTCGTTGGATTGTGCAGGTAGTTCTGCGACCCAAAGAGTGCAAGAAGTTTGTCTTGCTGCCTAAACGCTGGGTGATAGAGCGAACTTTCGGATGGCTGACTTGGTGTCGGCGGTTAAACAAAGACTACGAGCTACTTCCTGAAACTGCCGAGACTTTTATTTACATTGCGATGATCCGAATTATGGTGAGACGATTGGCATAAAATTTTACCCTTCATAACTTTTCAAACATCCTCTTAGGGCATTTTCGTGGAATGCATGGCTCAAAGTATTGAAATTTCGTCACATCCCCCATTAGTCGATCAAAACGGTTTCGCGGGAGTAATATGTAAGCGTAACTACAGATTAATCACGCTTTTCCCGTTCATACGCCTCTTCACGCTCCACATATTCGGCGATCGCAGTCTGCATCAGCCAATGCGGGCTACGATCCTTTATCTGCCCAAGCGCTTTAAGCCGTTCATGGAGCGATGCATCCAGCTTAATATCGGTATTAACTATTTGGGACATTTCAGGTTCGGGCATATAACACCTCATACAACTCAGTTATACCATTTACTGCCCTTCCTGCCCATCTAAAACCAAAAATCAAAAGCGTTGACCGATGCCAAATTGCAATTGGCTTTCTCCTTGATCATTAATACCATAGTCAGCACGGAGTAAGCCAAATGGTGATTTGAATCGTATACCAGCCCCATAGCCAAAACCCGTCCCTGGTTTCCCACGCACTCCCGCAGGATCTCCCACAACAGTATCGCCAGAACCCAAATCCGAACCTAAGTCGGCAAACAGAACACCACCCAATGTTTTGATGATTGGGAAGCGGTATTCTGCTGAAGCTAACACATAAGTGCGGCCACTGCCAACATCACCAGAACCATAACCGCGTACTGAATTCAGACCACCTAAATTAAAAGTATCATAAGGTGGTAAATCGCCCAGGACTGCGCCTGCTTGGAAATTAACGGCAAAGATTTGCGGATCTTTACTTTCAAATAACTTCACTGGCTGATACTGACTGTAATTCGCTCGTAAGCGATTCATCGAAATGTTGCCTTGTCCGATGGGCACTGACTGTTCTGTACTGAGACTCAAGATGGAACCTTGAGTGGGATTTAAGGGGTTATCGCGGTGATCTTTGGTGGCAGTAAAAGAGATGGTCGTCAGGTCGTCAATGCCAGTGCCACTGTAAGATAAAGGATTCCCCTTTGCATCAGTGGGATTCACTTTACCTTGGCTATCAACCAGACTTACTTGAGTGTAGTTGATTCCTAAGGATGTATTCCAGCCATCAATTGGTTTCTGCAAGCTGAAACTACCACCAATTCTACCTTCTCGAACGCGATCGCCATTGGCCAGTGTAATTTTATCATCAAAAGTTTCTGAAAGATCCCTATGTCGAAAAGCATTCACAGTATAACCAAGGCTATTCGGGTTATTTGCCCGATAGGGACTGGTAAAGCTGGTATCAAACTGCAAGTTACTTATCCCTAGCTGAACATTAGCACTGAGAGTCTTGTTAACGCCGCCAAAATTCTGATCCCGGTAAGCTAAAGTGCCGACAATACCCTGATCGGCAGTGTAATTACCACCTAAATTGATAGAACGTGCCCCCATTTCCTTGAGTTGGTAGACAACACCAACTTTATTGGCATCGCCTTCAAAAGCAACAGTTACTTTTTCAAATAAACCCAAGCGGGAAAGTTGCTGTACGTCTTGTTGTGCTATTTTATCTTGAAAGATTTCACCTGGCTTAAGCAACAGTAGCTGTCGTAAAAAATCTGTCTTGCTGCGTCCAGTGACTGGCTTACCCTTGTCATCAACTGTCTTTCCTTGGTCGTTGACGAAGCGAAACTTGATATCACTGACTATACCTTCTGCCACATTTAAAGTCAAGACTCCATCAGAATTGGGTTTAATCGATGTCACCCGTGCAAGACTATAACCATTGTCAGCGTACCACTTATCAATTTTTTGCACGGCTTGCTTGAGAGCATTTGGACTAATGGCACTGCCGATTTGAGATTGGAACGGTTGTAAGGCAACTTGATTCGTCAGAACCTTTGCGCCAGAAAGTTGTACGGCCCGGACAACTACTGGTTCGACTTGATACAATACGCTCACACCTGTAGATGTAGTCTGGTCATTGACGTTAGCACTCTTTAATAAACCAGTATCTAAAATTGCTACCACATCCTTCTGTAACTGACTTTGACTGGTTTCTCCACCCACTTGGGTTTTAACGACACTGCGAATGATCTGCTGCAATTCTGGAGTCGCACCTACCACCTGTACATCTGTCGCCCTCACAACCAAATTGGCGGCAGTGGGGGATGCTCCTGTCGGGAGTGGGGGGTTGGGAGTGGGGAAAGACGTAGAGATTGTTGTTTTATTTTTTACATTCGCCCTTTCCTGTGTTCCTGCGTTCTCTACCCCCGTGGGGATAACTACTGATTTCTTGTTTGTACTACTTTCCAGCTTGGCAGAGTTTTGCGAAAATGGTGGGATAGTCAGAGTTTCTGGGGGTGCGACAAACTCTACTTGTGCAGGTGTTTCTTGAGTTACCGGAACTACCACGCTGCTAATTTGTTCAGTCTGAGTTGAAGCTTGAGTCGGTGCAGCTATTGTTTTTTGGGTAGTATTACCAGATGCTAAAGAGACTAAAGTAAAAATTGCAGCAGAAGAGACTCGCATAAAATCAGCCTAATAAACTGGGAGTTAATTTGTCATGAGGTTCTTGAGGTTAGGCGATGGAGATTTATAAGTTTTCAAAGCTTCTTCGCCGATTTATACCTCCATCTATCCCTATTGCTTTTCTAGACAACTTGTTGTATGTTTTTGTTTCTCATGAGTCATTTTTCGCCATTATCTCTAACTTCCAACCCGCAAACTCCTAGCTCTCGCTTACGGTTACTTGTTTTAAGCAACGGTCATGGGGAGGATGCTATTGCAGTCCGCATTATACAAGAACTTCAGCAACAGCCCCACCCACCAGATATTTTTGCTTTGCCCTTAGTTGGTGAAGGACACGCTTATCAAAAGTTGGCTATTCCCCTGATAGGTTCAGTACGGACTATGCCTAGTGGTGGTTTTATTTACATGGATAGCCGTCAGTTCATGGGAGATGTACGTGGCGGCTTATTGCAACTAACTCTCAACCAAATTCAAGCCATGCGTCGCTGGGTTGACTCTCCGATACAATCTGACTACAGGAAAGCGATCCTCGCTGTGGGAGATATTGTGCCGCTTTTATTTGCGTATTTGAGTGGTGCTAATTATGCTTTTATCGGAACAGCAAGATCGGAATATTATGTGCGGGATGAAGTTGGCTTGTTAAAACGGAAAACAAAAGCTGCTTTTTTGGAAAACTTTTCGGGTTCGGTTTACCACCCTTGGGAACGTTGGCTGATGAGTCGTCGCTCCTGCAAAGCAGTTTTTCCCAGAGACTCGCTGACAACGAAGATCTTAAAAAAGTGGTCTATTCCGGCTTATGATTTGGGAAATCCGATGATGGACGGTCTAGAGCCGACAACAGTTCCACGATTTTATGATGCTAATGTAGAACAGCTTGAATTGGCTCGACCAATGGTGGTGACTCTCCTACCCGGTTCTCGTCCTCCTGAAGCTTATGCTAACTGGCAACTGATGATGATTGCCGTGTCTGCACTCATGGCACTTTTCCAAGAGCGTAATTTTCCGGTATACTCGTATTCTCGAGAAGTGGTCTTTTTGGCGGCGATCGCACCCACTTTACATTATGGAAGTATGCGTCAAATTCTCCAATCTCAAGGCTGGCATTCTCATTCCCACTCTCCGATTCAGATTGCCGATTCCACTGCCTTGACATTTCGCCAAAATAATGCTTATTTTATATTAACACAAAATGCTTACAACGACTGCTTGCATTTGGGAGATTTGGCTGTAGCTATGGCAGGAACAGCAACAGAGGAGTTTGTCGGTTTAGGGAAACCAGCAATTACTATACCCGGAAATGGTCCTCAATTCACCCCCTCCTTTGCCGAAGCCCAAAGCCGTCATTTAGGAGCATCTGTGATTCTTGTCGATCGCCCTGAGGAAGTGGCAGAGGTGGTGCGATCGCTCCTAGCCCATCCAGATAAACTGCATGCGATCGCCGAAAATGGTGTGCGGCGAATGGGTAAACCCGGTGCAGCTAAACGGATTGCTGAGTGTTTTCTGAAGCAATTGGGCAACGAATGATGTAGCAGATGTAACGGATAAGTTCTCTGTGAAACTGATATAGCAGATTTCACAGGACTTATCCTTTGCGACGAGCGAGTGAGGCTTATATCATGTTCAGTTGATCACTTAATAATAATGTTTGTAGTTGCGCTTTAGCGCTCTTAACAGTCGTTGAG
>CAZZVG010000520.1:0-5249 GCA_964657295.1 Iningainema sp.
GGCTTCTAACTAATGACTAATAACCAATGACTAGTGATGGATTTGATGTAAGATTTCTGGATTAATTCCCATCTCGTGGGTATGATGAGCAAGAAACTCAGCCGGAGACAGTTCCGCTGGATTCAGAGCAATTGCTTGGTTGAGAGTTTCACGACTGGCGACAAGCTGTTCTTGTGTCCACGCGTCAAATGCTTCTAATGTTTCGACAACAATTTGTGTTCTCATGGCACCGTGATAGGGTCCGCACAGTTCGGCACAGATGAGAGTATAATTGCCTTCTTTACTCGGTGTGAAGCGAAGCTCGCTTTGCCGACCGGGGATCACATCTTGCTTGATGCGAAATTCTGGTACCCAGAAGGCGTGAATAACATCATTTGCTGTCATATTGACTTTGACTTCACGCCCAACAGGAAGGTGTAGTTCACCAGAAGTGACACCAGTTTCTGGGTAGGTAAAAATCCAGGCGTATTGCATACCTGTGATGTTCACCATCAAGTCAGGTTGTTTACCTTGTTTTTTCGATTCTGCACCAAGGGTGGGAGAAACTATGCCTACGCCAGGAGCATTTCGCTTTTGAGGAATTTGGTCAGCATTGCGAATTGATGCTGTAGCGGGGTCTTGCATTGCCTCATCAGACTTCTCCTGATTGAGGTTGGGTTCTGTGCTAGGTGGTGTGTCGCTTAAAGTTGCGGCGATCGCTGCACCGGGCATGTGCATTGCTTGAGATGCTGGAGCTTCATGGATGGAATGGGGATCGAAGCCACCCATTTCGTTGTATACATCAAAACTGTAAACTGAGATACCAAAGACGATAATAGCGGGAATTGCCGTCCAGAGAATTTCTAGCGGTACATTGCCGTAGACTGGCGGACCGTCCGTATTGTCACCTGCACGCTGCCGATATCTCACGGCTGCGTATATTAAAATACCTTCAACAAGTAAAAATATACCTACAGAGACGGTCATCATCGCATTGAACAGACCGTCCACTAAGTTTGCTTCATTGGTGGCTGCTGTTGGTAGTAGACCATGATATTGACCGTACCAAAGGCTGACTAGGGTCAGCAAGATGCCAATGAGTAATGTCCAAATTGTACTGGGAATTTTCACGGTTACAGGGAGTTAACGACTTTACTACTTTGGACAAATATGCTTGTTCACTTACTACAGTAGTCCAGCCTTAAACACATGGGGTATAAACGCATAAAATTTTTATGAATTTTCCGGAATCCAAAAGCAAAGATTTCTTTAGATCTATCGCCAGGTGGATGTAACTCTGGGAAAAAATTGAGATTGATTGCTACTAGTGCAGGCTGAAATAACTGACCAGTAAGTATCGAGCTTTTTGCTTGATATATCAGGATTTCTTTCTTTTGCCTTTTGACTTTTTACTTTTGCCTTGTTGCACTAGGCTTGGAGTCAGACATTCAGTCTGAAAGTGCTATAAACTGCCCCACAACTTAAAAAATCCCTAAAGCTTCAAGCTATAGGTTGTGAAAGTGATTCATTGTATATGGTAAGAGGCAATCTCTAACTCTGGTCTATACGCTAGGGTGGAAATAGGGCGACACTTGGTTACCCAAGTTTTACGTCCTGGCAAAGTGTCCGTTCGGGACTGACTGATTTTTAGAAATTTGATAGCTTACGAAAAGCGGGCAGAAGGAATTTTTCATGAGCGAATTTGTCCTGGAACAACAAAATGTAGCGGCTACACACCAGCAGAAGCCAAAGGAACGAATTCGTCGCTTGGTGTGGAAAATGTGTGTAGCTACCTTGATTTTGATGGCAATAGGCAGTGCTACTCGCGTGATGAATGCTGGACTCGCTTGCCCAGACTGGCCTTTGTGCTACGGGGAACTTGTGCCAACCAAGCAAATGAATTTTCAAGTTTTTTTGGAGTGGTTTCACAGGTTGGATGCAGCATTGATTGGTGTAAGCGCGATCGCACTCGTCGGATTGTCTTGGTGGCAGCGTCAGTTATTACCCAAATGGCTTCCTTGGGCATCCACATTCGCCCTGTTTTTAATCGTCTTCCAAGGTATACTAGGGGGACTGACTGTTACCGAACTTTTGCGGTTTGATATCGTGACCGCGCATTTGGGAACAGCGCTGTTGTTTTTCACTACCCTACTGGCGATCGGTACGGCACTCACTCCCTATGAGGGAACCGGAACCGTTGGTAAGTTGCCTTGGCTAGGGTTAACGGCATCTGTTTTGGTTTATTTGCAAAGTTTACTCGGTGCTTTGGTTGGATCTCGCTGGGCACTCCACCAATGCTTCGGCATATCCCAGCTTTGCACAGTGATGTACAGCCATATCGGTGGCGTATTACCGCCAACTGTGGCAACCTTATTCTTGATATTTGTTTCTTGGCGTACACCAGCACTGCATCCAGCTTTGCGACGACTGGCAAATATTGCTGGGAGCTTGTTGGTATTACAAATCGTGTTGGGAGTTGCCACTTTGAAGTTGCGTCTTCAAGTTGAGCCACTTACTGTATCTCACCAAGCCATAGGAGCTGCTTTGCTCGGCACTTTGGTAGTATTTACTGTTTTAGCATTGCGGGATTGGGCTACAAGCCGCGAGCTTAACGCTTACAGCAAACAAGCGCAAGGGTTGAATCCATAACTATCGATTTTGGGGAAATTGTTAGTTGGTATTCGTGAGTTGTTAACTGCTAGTTGGTATTTGTGATCCAAACTTAAGCTGCTAATGACTAACCAACCCAATAACGACTAACTACCAACCCTTGTCTACAAGTTGATTGAAAAATAAGGAACTAGTGCCAAAATGATTGAGACTAATGTCTCGAAGCACCACGGATCATTTCTACAAGTTATTCAGAGTTACTACCAGTTAACCAAACCTCGGATTATTCCGTTGTTGTTGATTACCACCGCTGGTAGTATGTGGATTGCTGCTAAAGGACAAGTTGATCCATTGCTGTTATTAGTTACTCTGACTGGTGGCACTTTGGCAGCTGCAAGCGCCCAGACGATTAACTGTGTTTATGACCGGGATATTGATTATGACATGGAGCGGACACGCCATCGTCCTTTGCCTTCAGGCAGAGTACAGTCGCGTGATGCACTGATTTTTGCCAGCGTTCTGGCGGTCATTTCCTTCACCATACTGACTGTATTCGCCAACCTGCTAGCCGCTTTGCTAGCAATGTCTGGTATTATCTTTTATGTGTTAATTTATACTCACTGGCTAAAACGCCATACCACTCAAAATATCGTGATTGGTGGTGCGGCAGGAGCAATGCCAGCATTGGTAGGTTGGGCAGCAGTCACTGGGACTTTAAGCTGGGCAGCATGGATCATCTTTGCCTCTGTGTTTTTATGGACACCACCCCATTTCTGGGCACTGGCTTTGATGATTCGGGATGATTACGCAAAGGTTGGGATACCAATGCTACCAGTGGTAGCAGGTGAAAAGGAAACAGTGCGCCAGATTTGGATTTACACTTTGATTACAGTACCAACAACCTTGTTACTGATTTATCCAATGCATGTCAGTGGAATCTTTTACGGGGCGATCGCACTTGGGTTAGGAGGAGTCTTTATTTACAAAGCATGGTGCTTACTCCACAATCCAGAAGATCGTACTCTCGCTAAAGATTTATTTCTTTATTCCATCTCCTACATGATGCTGTTGTGTTTGGGTATGGTGATTGACAGCCTTCCCTTCACTCATTACCTAATCGGTTCTGTAGCAAATAAGTTGCATCTACTTGTTAGCTAGAATTTACCTGGAAACTGGGTTTTTCCACAAACCCGGTTTCTCAAAGGTGCAAAAGCCTAATATCAAAGTTATTTCAGCTTCTCCATTCAGACTCAGGAATTTGCGCTCCTAAAAGAATATTCTGTAGTGTACCAATGGGTAAAGTGCGTCCTTTCTGTTCGGGGACAATCACTTATCCTCTTGAATAACTCCGCCTGAACTCGCATTGATACCTAATACTTTTGCTGCAGCTATCAAGCCTCTATCTAGCGAGAGAATATTATCAGTTCTGCGATTGTACGCAATACCTAAGTGAAGTGCATCCCCAGCTCGCAGTCCCGTATTACCCCGCAATAGAAACTCACTTGCAAGGGAGAAGTCTTCTCGATTAACGCTCAATACCATATAAGCTTCTGCCAAGTCTGCCTCAAAAGCTCTAGTTAGCTCTTCTACTACCTCCTGCGTTAACTCACCCATTCGGACTCTACGAGTAAGTAGACTAGCTAACTCTACTCTTGTCCAATCACTGATTGCTAAGCGATGTACCGAAAGATCTAGCAAAACTGCCTCTATAGATTCGCTCGTAGCTTCTTTAATGTAGAAAGGAGCTAAAAAGCTAGTATCCAAATAAATCAATACCTTACCTCTGTGCGTAGACTTTGCAATATTTCCATACTGCTCGTTTTAGCTAGCGGTTGAGAAGCCCGCAACTGAGCGCGAGAAGAGAGGCAACGTTTTGTTTGTCCCATTGGAGATAAACGGGCGATCGCTTGCCCCTCACGAGTAATGATAAATTCTTCCCCTTTCTCAACCTGACTCAACAATTGACTCAATTTTTTCTGTACTTCACTAACACTGACTTCCATTTCTGTATTTCCTCATATATCTGATATTTTAATCGAACTTAAACAAGTGCGAGGTGCGTTTCGGGAGCTACAACACCCTTTATTTCTTCCCCAGAATGCCCGAACCGTCTGGGCGACTGAAGAGAGTCACGGGTTTACAGCAGTTTTCACTCTCTATGAACCACACCTGTTATATTCTATTTCTCGTAGTTGTTGACTTATACAATCGTGCGCAGTAGATAACTTGTATCGCAGGCTAGTAGAACAACATCAAACACTGTTGCTGGTTGCATAGGATGATTACTTTGACACTTGAGACAGAGCCAATTGCAAATCAAGTTACCGTTTCTAATGAGAAGCTGATTGTAGACTTAGCTGACGATCTCAGCCTGAGTATTCCTTTAGCCTGGTATCCTCGTTTAATGCACGCTTCACTTAAAGAACGGCAAAACTGGCAAATCTTGGGTGATAACTACGCAATTGAGTGGGCAGATATTGATGAGCATATTGGAGTTGAGGGGTTGTTAGCAGGTAGACGGAGTGGTGAAAGCCCGCGATCTTTTGAGCGTTGGTTAGCTACACGCAATGCCTCTACAAGTTAACACTCCGGTGGCGCGGGCTAACAACTGATTTCTGAAGTTAAGAAGCCTCTACCAGCAGAACCAGGACAAGTCGAAC